>CALDIB010000026.1 GCA_937902125.1 uncultured Treponema sp. | reverse complement strand
CCATGAGGGGATTTTACCATATTTACCCACAATTTTCAGCGAAAGGCCTTTTTTTATTTTCGGGCACGATTGTCTGCCTTTTATGTTTTCCGCAAATTCAAGATTTTCTTATAGAGATTGGAGAGCGGATAAAAGGCCGGCCGTTGAACCACTCTCATTGGCGCAAGAACATTCCGCTAAAAGCGATAAAGATTTTTGTCAGAGGCTATATTCTAATTTTTTTATTTTTATGCGCAAAGCGTTTTTTTACAATCTTGCAAAAAGAGCGCCGCTGCCAAAACTTTTTTGAAGAGCAGGCAAAAAGAGATTTTCTTTTTGACAACTTTAAGGGAATTTTAATTTTTCTCGTCGTATTTGGCCATTTCATTGAAAATTTTCAGAGCGTATCAAATCATGAATCTATTAGAATTGTTTGGCAGTTCATTTATGTTTTTCATATGCCGGCCTTTGCTTTTGTTTCTGGTTTTTTTGCAAAGCCAAATGATGAAAAAATTTTTGAAAAGGTTTTGGAAAAGCAAATCATTCCTTTAATAGTTTTTCAAATATTGTATGAAGCATTTTTCATGCTAATTTTTGGCGGAATTCCCGGAGCGTTTTTAGACTTTCGCCCATTTGGCATTTTGTGGTATTTATTAAGCCTTGCGTGTTGGCGGATATCGTTCCAACTTTTTGCCCGAATAAAGGGCGTTCTTGTTTTTTCATTATTAGCCGCTTTATATGTTGGCCGCATTGAATCTATTAACGGAACGCTTTCGCTTTCTAGAACGATTGTCTTGTTTCCATTTTTTATCGCGGGATATTTTTTTAAAGAAAAAAATCTTATTGAAAAAATTGTCAAACGAAAAAATATTTTCTTAATATTTTTGTTGGCTGCTGTTCTTGTTGTTGCTTTAATTTATGTCTGGAAAATGCTTTTGCCTAACAGTCTATTTACAAATGATTGCAGTTACAGGGCTTTTGGCTTGAATTTTAAGAAAGGAATTGCCTTTAGATTTTTAACACTGTCTTTGGCTTTTTTGTGTTCCATAAGTATAATGACTATCACGCCGCAAAAAAAATGCTTTCTTTCTGAGATAGGAAGAAATTCAATTATGCCGTATTTGTCGCACATGTTTTTTTTATATGGAATGAAATTTCATTTTTTTAATTTTTACAATAATTTGGTTTTTACATTTTTAGGCGGAATCGCAGTGTCTGCGGCCATAGTTTATTTTTTTGGAAAAGACATTGTTTCAAAAATTTTTAACGACGATATGAAAAAAATTTCCAGGCGCGTTTTAAAGCGCGCCTCCCTGTCATTATCCGGCCTGACCCGACAATGACGTCATTTCATCAACTCCGCGTATTTTTGAGCCAAGCGCTTTGACTTTTTGGCGGCAAGGCCGTGATAGCGCTCGGGGTTGGCAAAGAAGTTTTGCGGATCTTCGACGCCAAGCTTTTCCAACTGCGCCGTGATTTTTGCGTAAGCGTCCGTGTGGGTTTTAAGAACTTCAAAGAAAGTCTTTCCGCTTTGCTCGCATTCCAAAGTGATTTTGCGGATAACCTCGTGGCCATCGTTCACGCCCGCTTCGCCAAGCAAAATGTAGGCCGGCTCGGCAAGAACGCCGCCCTTGACTTTTCCGCCGGCGTTGTCCAAATTGCGCTTCATGCTTTCGCGGTCGGCCTGCAAGCCGCTCACAACAGAATTCATTCTGGCCACGGCCATGGTAAAACCCGCCACATAGTCGGCGATAAAGCGCTGGCTGGCGCTGTTTGTAAGATCGCGCTGGTGCTCTGAGATTTGGTCCATGTAGAACGTGATGACGCGCGGGCACATGGCCTTCCACAAAGACTTTACGTGCTCGCTGTTCCAAGGATTGCGCTTTTGCGGCATTGTGGAAGAGCCCACTTGCGTTGAGGCGAAGTATTCAAAAACCTCGCCGATTTCCGAGCGCTGCAAGTTGCGAAGGTCGTCGGCAAGGTTCGCGATGATTCCAAAGGCCACGTTCATCTCAAGCAAAAGGCGCAAAAGGTATTCAGGCTCCACAAGCTGGTTTGAATATTCGCTGGGCTCCAAGCCCAAAAAGTCCAAGTAAGTTTTTTCCAGTTCCTCAGGGTCTTTGACAATCATGCTGGGGCCGTTGTAGGAACCTACAGGGCCGGCAAGCTTTCCCTTAAGCTGCTTGCTCAATTCCTCTATGCGCAAAATTGACTTTCCAAGGCGGGAAACAAATTCCGCCACGCTCCAGCCAAAAGTGATTGGAACGGCGTGCTGGCCGTGAGTGCGCCCCACTTGCGGAGTGTCGGCCTCCCGCTCGGCGATGGCGCAAAGATTTTTTTCAAGTTCCTTTAATTCCGGAAGAACCACATTCTGTGTCACGTCCCGCATTCTGCAAGAAAGGGCGGTGTCCAAAATGTCAACGCTGGTGGCTCCAAGGTGAACAAGCGGCCCCAAGTCCGCCGGAACTTTTGTTTTGAGAACGTTGACAAGAGCGCGAATGTTGTGCTTTGTCTTTTCCTCTTCTTTGTAAACTTCCTCGGGGTCGATGTTCTGGGCGGCCTGGTCAAGGAGCGCGGCTTTTTTGTCGTCCAACTGGCCGCGAACTTTTAGGTGCGCCTTTACCAGCGCGGCTTCGCATTTGGCAAAGCTTTGGACGCTGGCCTCTTCCGAAATGTATTTTGACAAGCCTTCAAAGGCTTTCGCTTCCGAAAGCGAATACCTGTGGTCGATGCAAGAAATGTTTTCAAAAATGTTTCTAGTTTCCATATTGTTCCTCCATAAAATATCGCTGTCCGCGCGCGTTTGTTAACAAGCGCGGATGTTGCGGCTTGTTGCGGCAATCTTGCAATCCTTGCCTTGCAAATGTTTTTGTTGCCGCTGTTCCTCCTAAAATGAACGGTCGCAAGGCCAAAAAGCCCGCGCCGCCTGTCCGTCTATTTCTTTAACAAAGCGGCAAAGGGGCTGTAGGTTTCGCCGTCGTCGTTGGAATTGCTGGCCAAATATTTTTTGGTTTCCAAATCCTGCTCGGCGGACTCGCTTGTGGTAAGGGAAATACGCTTGTTCTTTGCGTCCACGCCCTGAACCACAACGCTCATCTTGTCGCCCATCTTGAAGACCTTTTGCAAGTTGGTTCCCTTTTTAACGTCCAATTCTGAAACATGAACAAGGCCGTCAATGCCAGGCGCCAAATTTACAAATACGCCAAAGTCGGCGACGCGGGCAATCGTTCCGTCAATCTTGTCGCCTTCCGAAAATTTTTGCTCCACCGTGTCCCAGGGGTCGGCCTCAAGCGCCTTTAAGCTTACGCTGACCCGCTCGTTCTTCCAGTCGGCCTTGATTACCTTTGCCGTAATTTCTTGGCCCACGGACAAGGCCTTGTTTATGTCCTCAACCCGCGCCCTGGAAATTTCCGAAACTGGAAGCAGCGCCTGAAAGCCGCCTAAGTCCACAAAGGCGCCGTAGTCGTGGAGCGCGGTGATTTTGCCTGTGACCATAGTTCCCACGGCAATTTGGCTTTCCAAATTTGAAAGGTTTTTGGCGCGCTGTTCTTCCAAAATGGCGCGGTTTGAAACCACGATGTTCTTTCCGTCGTTCTTGTATTCCTGAATCTTAAAAACCAAGTGGCGGCCTGTCCAATCCGTGTCGTCGTCCTTTTTTCGTCCGCCCATTTGGGAATAGGGGCAAAAAGCGCGCGCGCCGCCAATCTTGACTTCGTAGCCGCCCTTTATTTCTTTTTCAACCACGCCCTCAACCGGAATGCCGCTTGTCCAGGCGTTTTCTATCATCGTCTTGTCGGCGTTCTGTCCGCTGATTTTTGTGGTGAAGCGCGACTCGCCGTTTTTTTCGCCGAGGTAAAAGACCTTGATTTTGTCGCCTTCTTTGACGCTGACGTTTCCGTTCTCGTCCGCAAGTTCAGCCTTTGAAAGAACGCCCTCGCTCTTAGAGCTCAAATCCAAAAAAATTGTGTCGTTTCCAATGGCAACAATTTCCGTCTCTATTTGCTGTCCAATTTCTAATCTTTCCATAACAAAAGATGATACAGCATTAAAGGGAAAAATTCAACAGAGAGGAAGAATGGGAAGACGTTGCTGGGCGTTCCCGCTTAGGCGGCAAAGCCGCCGTTGCGGTCGGGCTGCTCCAGGTTCCACTTGCGCTCCAGCCTCCTCACTTCGTTGCGGTGGCCGGCTGCGCCGCCTTGCGCATCCCTAACGCTGGAGAAAATTCGGAATTTCCGAATTTCTGTTCACCCCCTGCTTTTTATAATATACATTTTAAACATATCGGATTTGCCACGTTTACTGGAACAAATCTTCAATCACACCATCTGTATCAAACAAGTGGTCGAGTTCATCAGAAGTCTGCATTTTAAGGACTTTTTCTCTGATTTCGCCTTTTGAGAATTCCAAACGCTTGAATTTTTCGACACCGCCATCACGGACTTTTCTGATAAGCTGTATGCGGCCAATCTTTGGTTCGGCTTCTGCGTAGCGGGCAAAGCCTTTGGCTTTTGGGAGATTGTCTTTAAAATCCGGGTTATGCGGTTCAAGAATATCTACAACATAACCGGCTTGTGATTTAGAATCTTTTCTAATTATCAAGAAATCTGGATAAGCGGGTTTTGTTTCATTATTTATTTCATACGGAATAGTTAAAGCCCAAGACAATCTTGGCGGATTCCTTAGCCAGCAGACAAAATCAGGCTTCTGCTGTTCTTCTTCAATAACACCATCTTCCCATGTGTTAAGTCTTATTTTTGCCTTGCCAGTTTTTTCATCAGCAAACAGATGATTTGAGTATTCTTTGCCATTCGGGTCTTCGGGAACAAGAATAGATTCTGGCAAAGAAAAATTGTGCTTGCTGACAACATCACCATCAGCAATAATATCGCTGTATTGTTTTTTTACGCTTTCGCTTTTTTCAACGATATATCTTCTGTTATTGTCATTGTATTCGTGGAATTTTTTTTCAGCATATTTATTCACTTCTGCAAGGCAGCTTTCATCAAGGGCAAACAGAATACAATCAATTTTGAAAGTATCAGGATTTTCCGGGTCATAATACTGCTGACCATAAGCCTGCGGGAAGCCGAAACCAGCAAGTTTTGCATCTACAATCCTTAGTTGTCTATCCAATTCGCTGTTGCTCATATAAAAAGAATCTTTTTCTTGTCCGTTAGTCAAATCTTGACCAAATACATCAAAGATTTTTATAGAAAGCTTATAGGTCAGAATGTCTTTAGCTTTTTTGTCATACTCGCCAGAAGACCGAAGCTTTTCTGCATAGTTATGAATCATATCAACAACATCTTTAGTAACTGTTCCAAGCGCGGAGCGGTCTATATTCTGATATGTCAAAAGCGCTGCTGTAAAATTAGATATTGCTTATAATTATGGCGAATTCGCCATAATTATAATATGCGCTTTTAACACATCTGTAAGACAAAACCCAGCCGCAGTTCTACACTTTCGCCTTGCTCTCCATATCTGATTTCCCTTTTCATAAAGAGTTTCAGGAGCAATGTCTATGTTGTCATTCCACACGACAGTTTCTCCATTTGTGTGAGCCATATTAAAAATGGAAAGGTTTTCAAGAGGTTTATACATAGGGGAACCTCTAAAAACTGAAGTTTTGAGAGGCTCCCATAGGATACTTTAAATAAGGTTTCATGTCAAAAACTTTCTTAATTCCTCTCTCAAATGTGAGGAGGATTTTGTATTCTTTGAGAGGCTCTACACTTTTTACAGTCCAACAAGCGTTCATGGTCTAACCTTTCGCCTGTTTTTTGCTGCAAAAAACGCAGGCGCGTCCGAGCTTTTCGTGATTGTGATTCCGCGCTCCAGCCCCGCCCTCTATAGACAGCCTTCAAGCCATTGCGGTAAAATGGGCGCAAGGAGAAAAAAATGTTTTGGGACAAAGCGGCGGCGCTGTACGACCTTTTTGAAAATATTTACAACAAAAAAGTATATACGGGAACCGGGAAAAAAGTCGCGGAGTTGATTGATTCCTCCGACGAAGTTTTAGAATGCGCGTGCGGAACGGGAGCCATCAGCGAATACATCGCGCCAAAATGCAAGCGCCTGGTGGCCACTGACTTTTCGGACGGAATGTTGAAGCGGGCCGTAAAAAAATGCCGCAAATTCAGCAACGCGGAATTTAAGAAGGCCGACATAACCGCGCTTGAGTTTGGCGACCAAAGCTTTGACAAGGTTGTGGCCGGAAACGTAATCCACTTGCTTCCAGAGCCGCAAAAAGCGCTTGCGGAACTTTTCCGCGTGACCAAAAGCGGCGGGAAAATCATCGTTCCCACATACATCAACATGTCAAAGGGAACTGGAATCGTCGCGGTAAATTTTATAAAATGGCTTGGCGCCGACTTTAAGCGGCAGTTTGACTTGGAAGGCTACAAAGAATTTTTTAAAAATCTAGGACACAAAAACGCAAACTACACTGTGGTGGAAGGTAGAATGCCTTGCGCGATTGCGGTGATGCAAAAAGAATAAGGCGCGAACAATCGCTTTTAAAACGAAATTTTTGTTCTAAGCGTCACGCAGCTCAAGTTCTTGTAGCGGCCGTAAACTCCGTCCTTCCAATCCATGCCCTTGTTGAAAAAATCTCCAATCAACGCCAACTTGATGGAATCGGTCAGGCTGTATTCCGCGGAAAGTTCCGCCAAACTTGAAAGGTTGTTCAAGTCCAAAAAGCCCAAAAAAGAAATTGAAAGGGTTTCGTTAAAAAGACTTTTTTGAACGGAAAGGCTGGCCTGATGCTGATAGATCTTGCGATCCAAGTTTGAAGCGCTTCCAAAAATTCCGTCGGCTATGTATTGCGCCGTGATTGTCCAACCTCCGGCCAAATTCCAGTCAAAGCCGGCAAGTCCCAAAAGTTGCTCCTTCTCTTCGCCCGCTTCGATGGAAAGGCCCGCCAACTGCGCTTGGGCTTGAAAGGCGGAACTTGTCTGAATGTTTCTTCGCGGAAAGAAAGCCGCCTCAAGCCTAAACACAAAGTCTCCGCAAGGAATGGCCGCGTCCGCGCCAACCATGGCCATGCGCTTGTATTGGCCGCCAACTTTTACGCTTGTCGCGGAATCCATCTCATAAGAAATTAAAGGCAAATCGTCCCAACCGTAAAAGCCGTAAAAAGACAAGTCGAAATTTGAAAAATAAAAACTGGCGCGCGCGGCAAATTCACTGTTGTAAATTTTTAGCGAAGGCGCGTCCAAGTCGCTTTGGCTTTGAGGCGCCTTGATGTCCAAGCCTTCATATTTTGACGGAAAGAGAATCTGATTCAAAGGATTCTTTTTTGCAAAAGGCAAAACGCTGGGCGTGAAAATGGGAACCCAATAAAGGTCGGTCTGCATAAAGTCGTTCATAAAAGAAAGGCGGAGCGCGTCGATTCCCAAGCGGCTTTCCTTGTAAGAAGACGCTATCATATTGGATTCGTCTTTTGGGCAAAGAATGTCCGCGATTTGAATTCCGTCCGCCTTTCCCCAGCCGGCGATTTGCCGTCCGGCCCTCAGCGCCCAAAAGCCGCCGTTGTAGTCAATGTAGGCTTCTTGCAGCTTTAAGGCAAAAACATTGTCGGCGCTCACAAATTTTGAAACGCCGTTTGTGGATTGACTTTGAACGCCGTCAACAAGAAGAGCCGCGTCAAGGTAGAACATGCTTTCGCCAAGGTAGGCCTTTACAACATTGTCAAAGACAAGGTTCCCCACAAGAAAGGCGCCCTTGTTGTCTTCCGTTTGTGGAAGTCCAACGCCAACTTGGGCGCAAAGGCTTCCCGAATAATCCACTCCTTCCGCCCAAAGCGAAAACGCGCAGGCGGCGAGCGCGGCGCAAAGAAAAAACTTTTTCATTTAAGAATCTCTCTTTCCAGGGCGCTGACAGTAAAATACGAAGGCTCAATGGGAATGTCAAATTTATTGTCCTTGCTTTCGTAAATTGTCTTGTGCCCTGTCTGAATGTTTTCCATAGTCATTTTTTGAATGACCCAATAGCCGTCAATTTTGGAAATGTTTTCGCAAAAAAGTTTTTTCTTTAAATTTCCGGAACGGTCGTAATGCTCGCCTTTTTGAACGACATAATTTGACTTGTCAATCCACAAAACCCGTCGGCTGATTTTGGCGCTTGTGTCCTTGGCCTTGTATTCCAAAATCCAACAAGAGGCGCCGTTGACCGTTTCTTCGCCAAGAATCGCAAATGTGTCTTTTCCAAGGCTTCGGTCGCCAATGTCGTCATAAGTAAAGTCGGTTCCCTGAAAGTCGTCGTCCTTGTTGGAGCCGGAAACGCGGCGGACTTTTTTCATGGCCGGAAGGTAAAGCCAACTGTCGCTGTCCTTGACGCTTCCGTCGGAGTTGTCCGGATAGTCAAAACTTAGGTAACTTACGCCAGCCACATCTTTTGGGGTTCTAAAAACCATGACTTCTTTTTTTATTTCCCCTTCTTTTTTCATCCAAGAAGCGACTTCCCGCGTCCGGCTTTTTCCGTTCTTGTCAATCAAAGTCAAAACAGCGGTGGCGGAAGAAGTGTTTCCCTCCGGCAAGTCGTGAACTTTTTTAGCTATTTCCGCGGCGCTCTGGGAAAACGCAAGGCCAAAAGCCGCAATCATAACGGCGCAAAAAGCAATCGATGTCTTTTTCATATTTACCTCCAACATTATTTAGTTAGCATTAGACAACAATTGCATTTTACATAACACTGTTATTTTTGTCAATAGGAAAATTGCCGCCGCGTCCGTCCGCGCAAAAAAACGCAAAATAGCTCTCAAAATGTACGATGCTTTTTTAAGCGAACCTTTTAAAGGCGTTGGATTTCAAGGCGGGTCCTTTCTTCAAAGCCCAAAGAAAGGGGCTCGTCTTTTTGGCTCCTAACTTGGGGATTCATGACTTGAACTTTGTCATAGCGCCTGAGGCTAAAGAAATTTTGAGCGGCGGCTATGGGGTCGCCGTTTTTTGCCGAAAGGCTAAAGCGGGATTTTCCGTCGCACAAAAGGTATCTGATTCTTCCCGCCTTGTTAAGCATGGGCTCGCTCACAACAAGCGCGTAAATGTTGGAAAAATCGGGAACGGGGGAGGCGGCCGCTTCTTTGTCTTGCAAAGAGTTGTCGTCATTGCCAAAACCGTATTCTTGACCAAGAGCAGCCCCTCGCTCAAAAACAAAAAAGGTCATCTTTACGTCCGCCCGGTTAAGCTTGGCCAACGCCGCCAAGTCCGCCACAATTTTTGGCATTTCCCAATCAAACTGATAGTGGCAAGTGGCGTTGGGATTTTCCAAGGCGGGGCAAGGAAAAAAAGATTTGGGGCATGGCGAAACAAGCCCAAGGCCCAAGCCCGCAAGAGCGTCGCGAACTTCCATCAAGGCGCGGCTGGTGGCCAAAAGCGCCGGCTCCATCAAAATCAAAAGGCCGCCGTCTTCTAGACACGCGCTAAGGCTTTGAAGCATGCCAACAATTTTTTGTCCCCTCTTTTTTTCGTTTTTCCACAACTCGTTCAGGCTGTGGGAGGCGACAATAAAATCAAATTTTTTGTTCGCCAAAAAAGCGGGCGCGGCCTGGGCGGATTTTTTTTGCCCAAAGACTTTTTCAAAATTGCAAACATAGGTTTCCACCCGCGCGGATTTTGCAAAGGCGCCTTCCAAAATTCTTTTTCCCAACGAAAGCGCGTCGCCGCTTGAATCAAGCAAAGAAAATTCAAAGCTCATGTTGCGCTCGCCCTTTCCTTGGGCAAGATCAGCGATTGAGCAAGAAGCCGGCGCCGGCCCGGAACCCAAATCCAAAATGCGAATTGTCCGCCCCTTGATTTTTTGGACCCTCTCAAAAAAATTTGTCGTCATTCCCAAAGCGGCGGCGGTTTGCGCGTATGAAACAGGCCAATAGTAAAGCAAATATGATTGCAGCGACGCGGCTTTTTGCATGTAAGCGTTTCCCGCAAGCGCGCGGCTTCCGGTAAGGCCCCGCTGCAAGTCAACGATGTTTTGCGCCGCCCGTTCCAAATTTATTTTTGTTCCGTTGCTTTTTTTGCACAGAGAAACATTGAACTGAACGCGTTTTTCCAAAATTGACTGGACTTCGGCCATGCCTCTACCTTCCGTCCGCGATGTTGGCCAACATAATCGCAGGGGCGATTTCCGCCGCGTGGCCCAAAAGAACTTCCGGCTTTTGCGCCAGCATCGCCTTTTTGTCGCCCATTCCCTTTAGGCAGGCGGCGGTCAAAGTTCCGGCGGCGTGTCCCGCTCCGATGTCGGTGTAGCTGTCGCCAACCATTATGGCGCGGCTTGCAGGAACGCCAAGTTTTTTCAACGCCATAAAAATTCCGTCGGGCGCGGGCTTTAGGTTCTTCACTTTGTCGCCGCCGACCAAGGCTTCAAAATATTTGTCGATTTTAAAAAATTCCAAAATCTCAAGCAAAATGTTCGTTGGCTTGTTGGTCACGATGCCAAGCTTTATTCCGTCTTCCCACAATTTTTTGACGGCGGCCGCGAATCCCGGATACAATTTTGTTTTTACTATCGCGTGAGAATAATAGTAGTCCAAATAATATTTTAAAATTTCCTGGCATTTTTTTTCTTCAACAGGAAGAGGAGCGTCAAGGGGCAAGCCTTTTGAAGTTCGTATGGCGCGTTCAACCAAAACGCGGGCGCCGTTTCCCACAAAGGATTTTAGTTTTGCGTAAGAAAGTTCTTTCATTCTAAAACGCTTTAAAGCCGCGTTCACCGCGTCAGAAATGTCCGCCGCCGAATTGATGATAACGCCGTCGCAGTCAAAAAGAGCCGCCTCAATTTTTTTTTCCATAACAGTTCCTCTTTTATAACACAGAAAGCTTTTTCACTCTCTGAACAAATTCAATTTTTCCTACAGAAATTTCTTTTTGTTCTTTTCCCACAAGAACATTCAGATAACCGCCGTCTTCAAAATTATTTCTGTCAATTCCAATGGGAAAGCCTGTGACCAGCTTGGACTTTTTTGAAAGCCTAAAAATAATTTGTTCCCCTTCCTTTATCGCTTGGTCAATCAGATGAAGCTTTCCTTCGTAGTCCATTCCTTGCGCGGAATTTTTTTCCAGCGGAATTGCCGGCGCGCAAAGTTGCGACTGGCTTACAATAATTTTGGCGTTGGCGACATTTCGCAAAACGTCCTTTTGCTCTTCCGACAAATCAAGCGAGTCAATCGCGGAATAAATTTCTTGCAAGCGCTTTTCGCTTTGCTCGTCCCGGGATTTTTTTGCGGCGGAATTTTTTTTCTCAACGCCATTTTCTTCGCCAAAAAAAGTTTCTGATTTTTTTAACGAAACAAAATCGGCAAGCTCCGTCTCATCGCTGGCGCCTTTTATTTTTCCCACATTTTCCAAGCCGCAATTCTTCAACAGGGCAAAAACTTCGTCTTCGTTCTTGCAGTCAAGCAAAAAAACTTGCGGCGCCAACCGTTCCAAAATATGGCGCTTTAAATTTGGATTTTGCGTCAACGCTTCGCCTCGCCGCTCGTCAACCTTTAGCGCGAAACCTTTGTAAATAGAAACGGACTTGTAATTGGCTTCCCATTCTTTGACAGAAAATTCCAAAGCCTCAGGCGCGGCAAAATTTGAATTGTCTTTTATAATGTTAATTATTTGTTCCGCGCTCATTCCTTGATCAAAGGCGCGTATCGCCGAATTTTGGTTTATTTCAAACTGAACCACTGTGTCAAACTTCACAAGGTCGGAAAAAACCGCTATTTCCAAAACATGGGAAAGGCCAAAGCCCGGCATCAAAGTCAAGCTAAAGCTTGAGTCAACGTTGACCATAGCGATGTTTTTAGGAGGCAGGCGTCTGTCAAAAAAGCGGGGATTTTTGAAAATTATTTTTTCGTTTTCATCTTCCGCATCGGTCAACACAAAGCCAAAAACTTCCGCCTCGTCCAACATTCTGTCAAAGTATTCTCCCAATGAATCGCTTTTCTCTTCTAAGGTTCTTTGTTTGTAAGACTGAACGATTCGCGCGAATCGGCTTTGCGCGCCAACAAAAGAATCTTCCATCTCGCTTTCTTTTGAACAAAGCAAGTAAGCCAAGCGCAAGAAGACTCCCCGCTTAAAGCCGCCGTCAGGAATAGATTTTAGCGCGTCCAAAAAATTCTTCGCGTAAAATTGCGTTCGCCGCTTGTTGTATTTCATTGAAACGCAGCAAAGCAAATACATCGCCTGCGACTGCGCGTCCATTTGCGCAAAGCTTTTGGCGCGCTTCCAGTCAACTTCAAAAGCGCCTTCCTTGTCCTTTAGAATCAAAAGGTTTTCCAAAGCCCTTGTAAGCAAGCGCGCCTTTTCCAAGCGGCCCGGAAACTTTTCTTCTATGTCGCTTTCGGCCTTTTTCTTAAATGTTCCGTCCAGCTTGCAAAGCTTGGGATTTTTTGCCACAAAAGACAGATACGACGCGACAAACTCCGCGCCAACGCATTCCGCGCCCAAACGCTTTTCCGGCCCGTCGCATTCCGGAATCAGTTCCTCCAGCCGCAAGGCGTCGTCCAACGCGGGCGCCAAAAATGGATTAATCTTTAGCGCCTTAGAAAGGCCGTAGGCCACCGGCTGCTCGTAAATCAAAAGGCGCGCCTTAAGCTCGCGCAAAATGTCTTCAAGCGCTTCGCAAAAAAGTTCCGCCTTAAAAAATTCCTGCAGCTTTGAAAGCGTGGCGCCCGGAATGAATTTTATCGCGCACAAAACTTGCGTGTCCGCATCGGAAAGCAGCGCCAAAATGTTTTTCTTTGTCTCCTCGCGGCGCAAAAAGGCTTCCAGGTTTTCTATCAAATTTTGCTTGTTGTATGGTGTCTTGATCTCGCCAAGATACAGGCGCATGAGGGGCAAAAATTGCTTGTCGTCCAGCCGCAAAAAGTATTCGCGCCAGAGAGCCACTTCGTTCTTAACCATTTTGCGCCGCCAGTTGGTCGGCGTTCAAAACTATTCTGTAGGAATAGCCTTGCTCGGCCAAAAATTTTTGCCTGTTGCTTCCAAAATCTTCGTCGCTGGTTTTTCGCGTGATGATTGTCCAAAATTTTGACACGCGTTCCTTGGGCCGCAAAATGCGTCCAAGACGCTGGGCCTCTTCCTGCCGGCTTCCAAAAGTTCCCGAAAGCTGGATCGCCATCGAAGCGTCCGGCAAGTCCACCGCAAAGTTGGCCACTTTGGAAACTACCAAGACTCGGATCGCTCCGCTCTTAAAGTCTCCGTAAATTTTTTCGCGCTCGGCATTGGGAGTTTTTCCTGTGATGATTGGAACGCCAAGCAGAGCGGCCATTTCTTGCAGTTGATCCAAGTACTGGCCGATAATCAAGATTTTGTCGTCGGGATTTTGCTCCACCAATTTTTTTGCCGCCAAAATTTTCGCGGGATTGGTCGCAGCGATTTTGTGCTTTTCGCGCGGGGAGGCGATTGCGTATTCCATTTCAAGCGAAAGTGGCAAGTCAACCCGCATCTCAACGCATTCCGCGCTGGCGATGAAGCCGGTCTTTTCCAATTCCTTCCAAGGAACGTCGTAGCGCTTTGGGCCGACCAAACTAAAGACATGGCCTTGGCAGCCGTCCTCGCGAACAAGGGTCGCCGTCAAACCAACGCGGCGAGTGGCCTGCAGTTCCGCCGCAACCCTAAAGACTGGAGCGGGCAGCAAGTGGACTTCGTCGTAAATTATAAGGCCCCAGTTGCGTTCCCTAAAAAGCGAAAAGTGCGGATAGGAGCTGGTCTTGTCAGGCCGCCATGTTAGGATTTGGTAAGTGGCGATCGTCACCGGCGCGATGGTTTTGTTTTCGCCCGTGTATTCGGCAATTTGTTCCTTTGTCAAATTTGTTTTGTCCAAAAGCTCGTCAATCCATTGGTGGACGGCGGTGATGTTGGTGGTCACAATTAAGGTTGAAGTTTGAAGCATTTCCATTATTTGCATTCCAACAACAGTCTTGCCGGAACCGCAGGGAAGGACAATCGTTCCAAAGCCGGAACCCGGCCCCTTGTCGCCCACAAGCGCTTTTGCCGCCGCCACTTGGTAGTCGCGGATTTCCAAATCTTTTTGCGCCAAAGTTTTTTGCCTAAATTTTATTTCAAGCCTTTCGCCGTCATTAAGCGGCGCCTCGTCCTGGACGGGCCAGCCCAGCTCCAGCAATTTTTGCTTTACAATTCCGCGGTCGGTAAGCTCAAGCAAAAAGGCCAAGTTGTCTTTGGCGCCGGAAGCGGGCGTCAAGAATTTTTTTGTCGCGGGATTGTTCAGTATTTGCGCGTAAATTTTTTGGTCGCTCGCAACTAAGTAAAGGTATTCGACGCGCGGCTCTTTTTTTGCGGGAACAGAATCTTGCGCGCCGTCAAGCTGCTCGTCAGCGCTGGAAACAGGCGCGGTGGCCGCCGTGTCGTTTGCGCCGGAAACAGGCGCGGCATTTTGCGCGTTTTCTTGCGACGGAGCAGGAACCAGCTTTAGCTTTCCAAAACGCTCGGCCGTTTCTTTAATCCACGCTCCAACATTTTGCGGAACGTCGTAACGGCTGTAAGCGTCCAGCGTTTCCAAAATCGAATCGCTTTTAATACCGGCGCTAGTCGCGTTCCACAAAGAAAGCGGCGTAAGCCTGTAAGTGTGCAAGTGCTCCGGCGACCTTTCCAACTCCGCAAAAGGAATCAACGCGTTCCTGCACTCGTCGGCAAGCGGCGCGTGCACGTCAAGCAATATCGTCCTATCGCTTTGAACAATCAGAGGATTTTGATACCTGTCGCCGCCTTCCGAAAATTTTTGCATAGCGTTCTATGATAGCATAAATGGAACGCTTGCGCAATGTTAGGGAGAAAAAAGAATTGTATATAAACCGCTTTAATCTTCGTAATGGCCCAAGCAAGATTTTACGGTAATTTTATCGTCGGAACATTCGTAAACAAGCCTGTTTTGTTCGTCTATTCTTCGGCTATATTCGCCTTCTTTATGCTTTAATTTTTCCGGCCTTCGCCATTTAGCGCTCCGTCACGGCTTATGCTTTGAAGAAGTTTGTTTATTTTTTTGAGCGTCTTCTTGTTCTGCCCTTGCCAATATATGTACTGGGAAAAGCCTATCTCTGTAAAAATAATTTTGCTCATTATTCAGCCATCGCCTCAAGCTCAGCCATGGTTTTTTCCACAACGCGGCCTTCCTGCAACTGTTTTTCGCTTTCGTCCAGCATCATAAGATACTCTAGATTGCGGCGCGCTTTTTCAAGCTTATTGTATTCGGCTTCCGAAATCATGACAACATTTTGATTTTTCGGGCGTGAAAGCATGACGGTTTCCCCGCCAAAAACTTGAGAACAAATGCTTTTAAAGTTGTTCTTTACATCGATAGCCTTTAGCGCGACCATACAAACCTCCGTAGAAAAAAGTATCTTTTTTCATATTTATTTTAGTATGCCTTTAGGGATTTGTCAAGGGATTTTCCCCCATCAAGCCGTACTTGCGCAATGTTAGGAAGGAGGAAGGAATAGCATTTTACTAAATATCTGTAAAAATGTATTTTTTACAGATATTTAGTTTATCAAGCATTTTCTATCAAAATTATGCGGCTAATCCTTCTAAAATAAGCATCTTTCAATAATTCTTTTATGGCGAAGATCTTTTATCCATTCATTTGGAATGTTTTCTATACCAAGAAAAAATCAGAAAAATCATCCAATCCAAACAGCTTGATGAAGTCGCAGTTTATAAAAGAGCTGACATCGATCGAAAGTTGTTTTCAAAAATACGCGCGCTGCCAGATTACCATCCTAACAAAAACACGCTGGTAAAGCTTTGCCTCGCAATGAACTTAAATATTGAAGAAACCGAATCTCTTTTAAAAACTGCCGACTACTCCCTTTCAAAAAGCGTTCGCTCAGATTTGCTTTTACGCTATTGTTTTTGTCAGAAGATTTTCGACCTAATCACAGTCAATGAAATCTTAGATCATTATGGAGAAAAAATCATTTGACAGACTTTTCTTCTTCAAAAAAACTGATTCTGGCGAATGGCTTGCCCTTTTTCTTTATAAACACATAAGGCTTTTCTTTTGACAATTTTGTAAGGGTTTCAGCGTTAATTTCAGAAATATCTTTTGTTTCGGAAAGCAAATCGGTCATAAATTGCTCAATCACACGGCTGACCGTGCAATTATGCTCGTTTGCGGTTTTTCTAAGAAAGTCATAAACTTCATCTGGGAATTGCATCAATTCAAGCGAAAAATGCGGTAATGGCGCCAATTCCACAGTTTTAAATTTCTCAAACAGTTCCTCTGAATTATTCTCTTTTTTTTGCTTTTCTTGCATAAAAACTACTCGGAAATTTTGAAAAATCATACATTATTGTATGAATGTTGTGGTCGCTTTGAAAACGACAAATTTTTTGCATAAGTCGCATTCTTTTTTTTCAAAAACAAACGTATAGCGCAATCCAAGAAACCACGCGAAAATTTATTACGATTTCTAAAAATTTGCGCTAAATTCTTGATAAAAATTCCTACCTTATAGTTATAACGGCCAAGCATTTTCTGGCCGCGATATAAGGAGCTTTTATGAAAAGAAAATCTTTTGACGAGCTTACCTTCGCCGACGATGGCATGTTCCAAAAAGTCATAAAAGACCCTGACCTCTCGGCGGAATTGGTGGAACGGCTTTTGGACGTGCGCGTCCGGCAAGTGGAGTACCCGGAACTTGAAAAGGCGATCGAACCCTACTACACCAGCAAGGGCGTGCGGCTTGACGTTTACCTAAAGGACGAGGATAAAACCATCGACGTGGAGCTGCAGTCCTACCCGCAAAAGGCGCTCGGCAAGCGCATGCGCTATTACCAAAGCATGGTGGACTGCGACTGTCTTATGAAAGGCCAGCCCTACACAAAGCTAAAGGAAAGCTACATTCTGTTCATCTGCAAGTTCGACCCCTTCTACGACGAAACAAAAAGTGGCTACGGCCTCCCCCGCTACACTTTCCGCAATATATGCGTAGAAAACAATTCCGTGAATTTGGATGACAAAACCTTAAAAATAGTATACAATTCAAGCGCTTACAAGAGCGTGAAAGACGAAAAAGTCCGCGCTCTCTTGCGCTTTATCCAAACCAACGAGCCGGGCGAGGACGACTTTTCCAAACGCCTTTCCGAGTTCGTGGCAAAAGTCAAGGAAAACGAAAAATTCAGAAAGGAGTTCGCCGACATGAATTTGCACGATTTTGACATTATGACCGAAGCCGCCGAAGAAAAAGCCATTGAAGCCGCGCGAAATTTTTACGCCAACGGCGTTTCTGTCAGCATAATCGCAAAATCCTTGAACATGACTGTGGAGCAAGTCAAAGAAATCATCAACGAAAGCGCCCCCGCATGACGCAAAAAACAACCGTCCAACACACAATCGCGCCGGTGTGGAATTCGCAAAGCCGCGTTCTTATTCTTGGAACAATGCCGTCGCCGGCAAGCCGCGGCGCGGGATTCTTTTACATGCATCCGCAAAACAGATTCTGGCGCGCTCTTCCCGCAGTCTTTGGGGAACGGCTTGAATACAACAACGCGGGAAAACGCGGCGCGGACGACCAAGCCGCAAATCTAGCTGCCGCAATCGACGAACGAAAAAACTTTTTGCTGCGGCGCAAAATCGCGCTGTGGGACATTCTCTTAAAATGCGAAATTCGCGGAGCGGCGGACGCAAGCATACAAAACGCCGTTCCAAACGACTTTACCCAAATTTTTGAACAGAGCCAAATCCGCCGCGTTTATTGCGCCGGAAAAAGCGCCTTTAACCTTTGGCAAAAGCATTGCGCCGCCGTCTACGAAAAGCGTTTCGGCCTTGAATGCGCCTGCCTGCCAAGCGCAAGCCCGGCAAACGCCGCTTGGTCGTTGGAACGCCTTATAAAAGCATATTCAGTTTTAAGACAAGGCGCTAGTCCGCGCCAGCCGCTCTAGCCCTAGCCGCGGCTTCTTGCGTCAAGTCCTTTACAATCTCGCTTGCGATGATTAAGCCTGCGACGGAAGGAACAAAAGACACGCTTCCGGGAATGTCGCGGCGCTCCACGCATTTATGCTGCGCTCCGGGCGGACAGATGCAATGCTTTTTGCAACTGATTGACATGTCTTCTATCGGACGCAAAACTTTTTCAGTGGAATAAACGACCTTTACGCCCTTAATCTTTCGCTTTTTGCATTCCTGCCGCATAACGCGCGCAAGGGGGCAAACCGAAGTTTGCGAAATGTCGGCCACCTTAAACTGCGTCGGGTCCAGCTTGTTCCCCGCGCCCATGCTGCAAATGATTTTTGTTCCCGCTTCCTTAGCCTGCAAAATCAAATTGATTTTTGCCGTCACCGTGTCCACCGCGTCAACAACGTAATCATATTTTGTAAAGTCAAACTGCCCGCGCGTTTCTGGAAGGTAAAAGCATTTGTGAACGTTGACCTCCGCGTCGGGGTTGATGTCAAGGATTCGCTCCTTCATCACGTCAACCTTGTATTTTCCGACGCTGGAGCGGGTAGCGATGATTTGCCGGTTCAAGTTTGTCAGGCACACTCTGTCGTCGTCCACAAGGTCAATATGCTGAACGCCGGAACGAACCAGCGCCTCCACCGTGTAGCCTCCAACGCCGCCAATTCCAAAAACCGCGACTCGCGCCCTCCCCAAAATTTCCATCGCCTCTTTTCCCAAAAGCAACTCTGTCCTAGAAAACTGATTTAACATATTTATTCCTCACCTTAAAATACGAGCGGCTCCCCACGCAGCGACAAGGCCAAAGAAGACCACCGTTCCAAAAATGTGGACGGGCATAAAGGAGCTTAGCGCGATGGCGCCAAAGCTGAGCGCGGTGGTGGCGAACGAAAGCAAGACCGCAAGCGAATTGACCGCGTCGCCGCCGCTTTCCACCGTGTAAATTATGTAGTCCAGGCCCAAGCCAAAAACCAAGATGATTCCCGTAACGGCAAAAAAGCCCAAAGGGATTTTAAATGCCGCGATGACGGCGGCCTCGCACAGCAAGACCAGCAAGGGAACGGCGGCGACTTTTGCCAGCGCTTTTGGCTTGTAAAAAAACGCCAGCGCCAAAATCAAAACGACAAAGGCAGCGGCCAAAAGAACAAGCATGATTTTTGTCAGCCGGTTCAACTCAAAGGCTATGTCGCCCACCTTATCCACAAAGCAAACCGCCTGCGCTTCCGCCGCGCCATTCGCGCCTAGCTCTCCAGCGCCAAAGCGCTCGGCAAGGCTTTTCAAATTTTCCGCGTCGCCGCAGGAAACAAAAACCGCGCTAAAATATTCCTGGCCGATTTTTCCAAGCCACAAAGTGTCAAGCGCGTCTTTTAAATATGGCGGAACGCCTTCCATGCCCGAATCGTCCGCAGCTTCCAGCAAGGCGCGCGCTTCCAAAAAGTCCGGCGCAAAGTCCCGCGCCTCGCTTCCAAAAATTTCCTGCAAGTCAGGCGCGGCCTCCATCAATTTTTGGCTTGCCGCAAGCGACGCTTCTTTGCTTTTTTTGGACGGAACGAATTGGCTTGCCGCCGAAAAGGAGTCGAGCCTTCCCGCCGCGACTTCCTCTTGCAGGAGCGCGCAAAAATCCTCTTCGGTTTGCAAAAGAGCGTCGGCGCTTTTGGCGCGGACAATAAAATAGCGGGCGCCGCTTTTTCTGTTCATCACGCTGGCCGAAAGTTTTTCGTCCTCCAAAAGCTTTCCGCTCATCGTGTAAAATTTTCTAAGGTCGTTGTCCAAGCGCAAGTTTTGCCTAAAGAAAAGCGCCAGCGCAAGGCAAGTTCCTGCGGCGGCAAAAAGCAGAATCTTTTTTAAATGTCGCGGGAACATGAATCTAGCGCCATTCAGCATGGCAGGCGAAAGTTTTTTTTGCGGAACGGAAAGAGCCGGATAAAAGAGAACCGTCGTGGCGAACGCGCTTAAAATTCCCGCAAAGCAAAAAACCGATATTTGCTTTAGCAGGGCGAACGGAGCCAAGAGCATAATCAAATAGCAAACTTCCGTCGAAGCGAACGAAAGAGCCAAGCCCTTGAAAATCTTTTTCATCGCCTGCGCTCCCAAAAGCGCTTCCTGACAAAAATACGCGCGCGTCCAAAAGTGCAGGCTGTAATCCAGGCACGTTCCAATCAAAGTAGTTCCAAAAACAAAAGTCAAAATGTGAATCTGTCCAAAGACCAAAAGCTCCGTTCCCAGACCAAACGCCGCGCTCAGCGTTATCGCCCCGACAGAAAAGAGCAACGGCCGCGCGCTCCTAAAGACAAGCAGCAAAAGAACGACCACCGCCAGCATGCTAAGAGCGCTGATGACGGCAACCTGCCTTTGCGCGCTTGTGGCGCTCTTGTGGCTGTGGAAGGGCGAACCGGAAAACACGAACGAAACATCCTGCCCGCCTTCATTCCCAAAATCGTTTGACGCGGCGACGCGGTTGGCGCAATCGTAAATCGTTTGGACGCCGTTTTTTTTGCTCGTCACCGAAGCGCCCTTTTGCGTCAACGCGCCGCGAACCATAACGTAATGCTCGCCATCGTATTCCGCCGCCAAAACTCCGTCGCGCAATGCAAGGGACGTTCCGGTGTTGGAAAGGCGCTCGATTAAATTTTGCAATTCCAAGTCGGCCAAAAAGAAGGGGTCGCCGTCAACAAATTCCAAGGGTGTGAGCGAAAAGGCGCCAAAGGCTTTTTGCAAGGCCAGCTCCTTTAGCTCGTCAACGCCGCCGCCTTGGTTTATTTTTTGAACCGTCTCCTTGTCCAAAAGCAAAAAGCGGTTTTTGTACTGCCATTCAAAAATTTGGTCCAGCGACAAGGAGGAAGCCTCAAAAGAAAGGCTCTCAAAAATTTTGTTCTTGGGATCCGCGGCGGCGGCCTCTTGGTCGGCCTTTAATAGTTCCTCCGCAAAAAGAGAGGCGGCCTTTTTGACGCCTTCAAAAGACTTGCAGCGCGCAAGGACAAAAAACTGCCTGGCGCTTTTTTGAGTCAGCGCGTCATCCGCCCGCGCCATCGCCTTGGCCTCCGACGACTGCGGCAAAATGTCAAAGAGATTCGTGTTTACAAAAATCTTCCTGCCCGCGACAAAGCAAAGCGCCAGCGCTAAAAACACGGCGGCGTGCAAAGCAAGCCATGCAAGCGGGGCGGGATTTTTTTTAAGGCAAGAAAAAAGGTTTGCTTTCATTTTATGATTCACAATTTATTTGACAAAGCTTCATGGCGGCTAGCGCGTTCTTATGGCTTTCTGGAGTCACGCAGGCGCAACAGCTTGCGTCAACCGAAATCTTCACTTCCGGCAGCTTGGCTTTAAGAATGAACGCATTGCTTATGACGCAGATTCCAGTGCAAAGGCCGACAAGCTCGATTTCTTCCAATCCGTCCAGGCTTGCGGCATAGTCGGCGAGTTCCATTGAGCCAAACGAAGGCTTGTTAAAAATGCGGCTGTTCCCTACTTCCAGCTTGCTAGAAATCTGCCAGCCGTCAGTTCCTTCAACGCAGTGCAGAACCGGAAGATTTTTTCCTTCTTGAGTTTCAAGGTAGTTTTTTTGGTGAGTGTCGCGGGTGAACACAACAATCTTGCCAGCGCCCCGCGCCTCTTCAATTTTTTTCGCGACATTCGGAACAATCGCCACAGCCTCTTTTGTTCCAAGCGAACCGTCAATAAAATCATTTTGCATGTCAATTACGATTAATAGTTTCATGGTTTGCTCCTTTTTTATTTTAACGAATATGTCCTGTTCCTGTTAGCGCCATTGGCAACAATCTTGCCATCTTCAACGAGTTCAGAAAGATAGTCTTTTGTACGTGATTGCTTTAAACCAATTTCCAGAGAAATATCTTGAGTTTTTGCATTTGGGTGATTTCCTAAATATTCAAGAATTC
>CALDIB010000025.1 GCA_937902125.1 uncultured Treponema sp. | reverse complement strand
TCTTCAAGACCATGATTTACCTCGTCTGCGGCAAACTCCCCCTTGAAAAATATGCCGTCATGGCGTAATATGATTTTAGGCTCTACCCACACTTTTTGGAGAAGAGCCATTTATTGGTTTATTATTGAAAAAGCGGCAAGTCCGTGTTATACTAACAGTATGAACGCGGCAAAAATTGTTCAAGCGGCAAAAATTCTCAAAGACGCAGGTTGCTCCGAAATTTATATTTTTGGCTCGCAAGCGACTGGTCGCGCCAATGAAAATTCAGACTTGGATTTGGGCGTTCGCGGTTTGCCGCAAGGCTCTTTTTTTGGCATTCATTATGATTTGGAGCGGGCTTTGCGAATGCCTGTTGATTTGGTGGATTTTGATTTTCAAAAAGATTTTTTTGAATTGTTGCGGCGCGTTGGGGAGTTGAAGCAAATTGGATGACGCAACAAAACAAAAAGCCGCGCTTGAAATTTCAAAAATAGACAATCTTGTAGAAAAATCTTCCGTCCTTCTTTCAAAATGCAAAATTGCCGAGCCGGATTTTGTTGAATTAAACGCAATTGGTTCAATTCTTCATTCATATTATGGCGGCATTGAAAGCGTGTTTAATCTTATTTACAAATCAATTTATAATAAAACGCTTTCCGGCAATATGTGGCATAGCGATTTGTTTACGGATATGTTTGAAAAGACAGATTTTCATGAGCCGATTCTGCCGGAAGAACTTTTTAAGTCGCTTAGAGAGTATCTTGGATTTCGTCACGTGTTCAGACATTCATACGGATACGAGTTGGATTGGAAGCGCATGCAACCATTGTTTTTTGCTTTGCCAGAAAACTGGGCGGCAGTGAAAAACGCGCTGAATAAATTTTTCAACATTTCCTGACTCTCATTATCCTTCAAATTCCTTCCTCCGCGCAAAAAAACCTTGCAAATCCCTTCGACTTGGCGCATAATGTTTAAAGGAGCGGGCGGCTTTTCAGTTGCTGTTCCTGTTCCGCAAATCAAAAAGGAGCGCTTATGACAAATCAAGAAGCTGTTAAGGTTCTAAAAGAACTAAAGACTTATTGTTCGGCGGACGCGCTGGACGCGGTTCACTACGCGATTGCGATTATTGAACATTTGGAAAAGGCTGGGGTGACAAAGCCCTTGGAAGCCGACCTTTCAAAGTCGGCCAACTAGGAGGACGGAATGGAAGCAAGTTTTGGATTTTTGTCGCTGGTTCCGGCCATTGTCGCCATCGCGCTGGCTTTGATTACAAAAGAAGTTTATTCTTCGCTTTTTATTGGAATCGCCATTGGCGGAGCCTTTTACGCCGCTGGGGCCGCTTCGGGCTTTACCGGATTTTTCACCCATATTTTTAAGGACGGAATGATCGCGCAACTTAGCGACAGTTGGAACGTGGGCATTTTGGTTTTCCTTGTAGTCTTGGGAACCATGGTGGCGCTGATGAACAAGGCCGGAGGCTCCGCCGCTTTTGGCGAATGGGCCAAAAAGCGCATCAAGAGCAAGGCCGGCGCTCAAATCGCCACAATCTTTTTGGGAATCTTGATTTTCATCGACGACTACTTCAACTGCCTTACGGTGGGTTCGGTGATGAAGCCGGTCACTGACAAGTACAAAGTTTCGCGCGCCAAGCTGGCTTACTTGATTGACGCGACCGCCGCGCCGATTTGCATCATCGCGCCAATCAGCTCTTGGGCCGCGGCGGTTTCGGGTTTTGTAAGCGAAGGGGAAAACGGAATCGCGCTTTTTTGCAAGGCCATTCCCTTTAACTTTTACGCTTTCTTTACGATTGCCATGACATTTTTTCTGGCCGCGCGTAATTTTGAATTTGGTCCTATGGCCAAGGCTGAAAAAGAAATGCAGGACAAGTCCGAAAAAGATTACGAAAGCCCGGAAAATTCCAAGGGCAAGGTTGTGGACTTGATTTTGCCAATCGCGGCTTTGATTGTCTTTTGCGTTTTGGGAATGATTTACACCGGAAACTTCTTTGCCGCCCAGGTTGCCGGCGAGGCCGAAGGAGAGATGGTGGCCAATCCCGCCTACCTTAACTTTGTGGAAGCCTTTGCCGCAAGCGACGCTTCCGTGGGACTGGTTCTCGGCTCCTTTGCCGCGCTTGTGGTCACCATTGTTTTTTACCTTTGCAGAAAGGTCATTTCGTTCAAGTCTATTATGGCTTGCCTGCCCGACGGCTTTAAGGCGATGGTTCCCGCGATTTTGATTTTGACCCTCGCTTGGACGCTAAAGGCTATGACTGACTCTCTTGGCGCCAAGGAATATGTGGCCGGTCTTGTGGGCGGAAGCGCGCAGGGGCTCAAGAACATGCTCCCGGCGATTATCTTTGCCATCGCTTGCGGCTTGGCCTTTGCCACCGGAACTTCTTGGGGAACCTTTGGAATCTTGATTCCTATATGCATCGCGGCTTTTCCCAACGCTTCCGACCCAATCAGAATTATCAGCATTTCCGCTTGCATGGCTGGAGCCGTTTGCGGAGACCACATTTCTCCAATCAGCGACACAACGATTATGGCCAGCGCCGGAGCCAACTGCGACCATGTCCGCCATGTTTCGACCCAGTTGCCTTACGCGCTTTTGGTGGCGGCGGTTTCCTTTGTCACATACATCGTCGCGGGGTTTACACACGGCTTGGGAATTGTCGCCAGCGGAATCATTTCTTGGGTCTTTGGCTTGGCGGCCTTGTTCGCCACCTTGTTGTACTTGAAAAAGAAAGCGGCGTAATTTGAACGCCTTGAGCCGCCGCCTGTTCTTGCGGCGGCGCTTAACGCAGCAATTTAAAAATCAAAAAAAGAAATTTTTTGCCCGTCAAGCGCGGTCAAAAAGCCTTTGAGTCCTTTGCTTGCCCAAGCTTTGCCGCTTTCGTCAACGCAAAGGCATTCAAAGTTTCCGGCCAGAGCGCTTTTTTTTATGTCAGGAATTTTTTCCATTCCCAAAACAAAAAGGCTTGTGCTTAAGGCGTCGGCGGTCATGCTTTCTTGGCTTACGATTGTGACGCTTAAAAGGCCCTTGTCCACCGGAAAGCCGCTTTTAGTGTCCAATATGTGGCTGTAAATTTTCCCGTCTTGCTCAAAAAAGCGCTCGTAGCCGCCGCTGGTAACGACAGTTGCGTTTTGAGTCTTTAAAAGAAACGCGTTTTTTGTCGGATCAAATGGGTCGCGCACGGCGACATTCCACAAGGCGCCTCCCGGCTTTTTTCCATAGACATAAACGTTTCCCCCCAAGGAAATGGAAGCGCGCTTGACTTTTTCTTCCCTTAAAATTTGCGCCAAGCAGTCGGCGGCGTAGCCTTTCGCGATCGCGCCGAGGTCAAGGCTGACGCCGCTTTTGGTGAATCGGACGGTTGGCAAAGCGGCTGACTTTTGGTCAGCGAAGCCTTCTAGTTTTACGCATTGCCAGCCCACCAATTTTTTTGCCGCCTCGATTTCTTCTTTGCTTGGAACGCGGGGGTTTTTTCCAAAGCCCCACGCCTTGACAAGAGGGCCTACGGTCGGGTCAAAGGCTCCGTCGGTCAGGCGGGCAAAATCCAGCGCCTTTTTTAGGACGGCGTAAAAATCTTGGCTTACGGGAACAGGGCTTTTGGCCGCGTTTTTGTTCACCAAAGAAATTTCGGAGGACTCCGAGTAATTGTTGAAGATGTCGTTCAATTCCCGCAGGCGGGCAAAGAGCTTTCCGTAAAGGGCGGCGCTTCCGGATTCGTAAAGATTGATTGAACAAATGGTTCCAAAGGTGAATTGTTCCTGAGCCCCTGCGACGCGTTGCGAACATGAAAGAATTATTGGATGTAAAAAAAACAGGGCGGCCGCCCACAAAAAGCGCCGCCCCTTTTTTAGATTTTTCATCAAACCAAGACTGTGACTTCTTTTTTGATGATGACTGTGACCAAGTCGATGATCCAAAAAACGCACGCAACGATTCCCACAAGGCGGTTGTAGCTTGTAAGAACGAGCGACGCAATTTGGATGATTCCGATTACGATTGGAATCAAGCTGCCGCTAGTAACTCGGCGCAGAATTCCATAAATGTCGCCGATGATGACCAAAAGGATTTTTACAATCCAATTCAAACCTGTCAAACCTGACTTTGCCATAGTTTTTCCTCCTAAAGAAAACCTTATGGGTATCTCTAAAAACTCACTTTTTGTGATTTTTTAGAGAACCCGACGAGTTTTAATTCCTGAAAATAGCAGGAATTAAAACATCGCGCTTTCAAAGTTACCTCTAAAAATTGCAATTTTTAGAGGTTCCCTTATTATTTTTCTTCTTTTTCAAGAAGACTTTTGCACTCGTTAAGACGGTTTTTGTCGTCGTCGGGAAGTTTTGGAAATTTGGGATTGATGTCCCGCAATGTTTGAACCAAAACTTCGCTTACAAGATAGCGCGTGTACCATTTTTGGTCGGCGGGCAAAACATACCAAGGGCAGTCCTTTGTGCTGGTGGCGTTTATGGCGTCCTCAAAGGCCTCTTGGTACTTGTCCCAGTACGCGCGCTCCTTTATGTCGTTTGGGCTGAACTTCCAGTTTTTTTCCTTGCGGTCGATTCGCTCCAAAAAGCGTTTCTTTTGCTCGTCTTTGGAAAGGTTCAAGAAGAGCTTTACGATGCGGTAGCCGTTTCCGTAAAGGTAGTTTTCCCAAGAGCAAATGTCCTTGTACTTGTTCTTGATGTAGTCTTTGGTCAGCGTCCGTTTGGGCATCTTGTAGTCCTTCCAAAATTCGTGAACATTGACCACCAAAACTTCTTCGTAGTAGGAGCGGTTGAAAATGCACATGATGCCGCGGCTGGGAAGGCGCTTGTGGTATCTCCACAAAAAGTCGTGGCTTTCTTCCGTTGAGTTGGGAGACTTAAAGCTGTGGACAATTATGCCCTGGGGATTCACGCTGGAAAGAACGTGCTTGATTGTGCTGTCTTTTCCAGCCGCGTCCAAGGCTTGCAAGACAATCAAAACCGATTCCTTTGATTCGGCGTAGAGTTTTTCCTGCAAGTCCGCGATTTCTGCCAGATTTTTTTCGGTCTTTTTGACCAAGGCGGCCTTTTGCTCTTTGCGGCCGTTAGAGTCGTGGCAAACTTTTTTAAGGTTCAGCTTTTCGCCGCCGTCATAGCGGTATTCGTCCAAAATGTCAGACATAATCGCCTCCTATCGCCAGTCATAAATAATTCATATAATTATAGCGCGGAATTTGATATGGCGCAAACTTTTTTTTTATGTTAGAATGGTTCCATGCCGATAAAAATCCAAAGCGATTTGCCAGCAAAAAAAATTCTCGAAAGCGAAAACATCTTTGTTATGACCGAAGGCCGCGCTCAAAGTCAGGACATTCGTCCGCTAAAAATAGCGGTGGTCAACCTTATGCCCACAAAGTCAACGACGGAGACCCAGCTTTTGCGCCTTTTGTCTAACACTCCAATTCAAGTGGACATTTCGCTTATAAGAATGGAAAGCCACGATTACCGCAACGCTTCAGAAGAATACCTTGACCGCTTTTACATTCCCTCCGGAGAATTTTTAAAGCGCAAGTATGACGGCTTGATTATAACAGGCGCTCCTGTGGAGCATCTTCCCTTTGAACAAGTTGACTATTGGAAAGAGCTTTGCGAAATTATGGATTTTAGCCGCGAAAACATTTTTTCAACCCTTTACATTTGCTGGGCGGCGCAGGCGGGCCTTTACCATTTGTTTGGAATTCAAAAGCATTCCTTGGAGCAAAAAAAATTCGGCATTTTTAAGAATTGGCAGGCGGAAGGGCAGAACGACCCTCTTTTGCGGGGTTTTGACGACATTTTCTTGATGCCCCAATCTCGGCACACGCAAATTTACGGAGAAGATGTCCGACAAAACAAAAAACTTTCCGTTCTTGCGGAATCCGACGAAGGCCCTTCAATCGTAAAGACCAACGACGGCCGCGCTGTTTTTGTCACCGGCCACATGGAATACGACACCAACACTTTGGCCGACGAATATTGGCGGGACAAAAACAAGAACCTTCCGATTCAAGTTCCCTGCAATTATTTTCCAGGCGACGACCCAAGCAAAAAGCCCCTTTCAAGTTGGCGCAGCGCCGCTTCGCTTTTTTACCGCAACTGGCTGAACTATTACGTCTATCAGGAAACGCCTTACAATTTTGTAAACTAAAAAACAGGCAAATTCTAAAAATTGCGATTTTTAGAGACGCCCAATATATTAGCGGAGAATTTTATGAAAAAGACTTTATGGACTGGCCCGTTTTTGGCGGGGCTTTTTGCGGCCGCCTTGTTCGCCTTTGTTTCTTGCCAAGAAAAAAGCCTTTCCCCTGATTTTGTCAAGGACATGAATTTGGTTTGGTCTGACGAATTTGACGGACCTGGCGACGAGCCCAATCAAGACAACTGGAACTACAGCGCAGGCGGCGGCGGCTGGGGAAACGGCGAGCTTCAATATTACACGAACAAAAGAAGCAATTCCTATGTTTCCGACGGAACTCTAAAAATAGAAGCCTTTAAAGGCGACGACAACAAGTGGACAAGCGCCCGACTCAACAGCCGCTGGAAAAAGCGCTTTAAATACGGCTACATAGAATTTAGGGCCAAACTTCCCACAGAAAAAGGCTCGTGGCCCGCGCTGTGGATGATGAGCGACAGGGAAGCCTACGGCTCTTGGCCAAGAAGCGGCGAGATTGACGTTATGGAATACGCCGTAAATTTTTGGAAGAACAAGGCTTACGGCACTTGCCACTGCGCCGGGGGCTACGGCGGAAACGCCTTTGCCAGCGCGGGCGTTCCCATAAAGGCGGCCGGAAAAAAATGGCACAACTACGGAATCCTTTGGACGGAAGACGAGCTTACTTGGATTTACGACGGCAAGGCCTTTTTGTCTTACAAGAATCCCCACGACGCGGACTACCCGCAAAAGTTTTGGCCTTACGACCGGGAATTTTACATCATAATGAATGTGGCCATGGGCGGAACTTTAGGCCTTGACATTCCCAAAGAAACAAAAAAATGCGTCATGGAAGTTGACTACGTCCGCTGGTATCAGTAAAATAAAACTAACGGTCGTTAGTTATCTATGGCGAAAAAAGCTGTTTCCGCGCAAGGCATTGTGGAAGCCGCCCTTTTTTCCGCTTTTAAGAACGGAATGGGCGGAACCTCGCTTGCCGACATAGCGCTTGAGTTGGGAATAAAAAAAGCGTCTCTATACAATTACTTTGAGGGCAAGGAAGAAATCTTGACGGCCCTTTGCTCTTATTGCTCCGACTTTTACGCAAGGGTGAATCTTTTTGAGCAGGAAATTTTCACAAAAGTAAATTCCACCAACTGCGAAAAGCTTTTTAAAAAATCCGTTGACGCATACATCAAGGCGCACGAAAACGAGCCCCTTTTTCAAATCTACACCCTTGTGGCCAGCGAAAAATATTTTGACAAAAATTTTTTGGACATCTACGAAGCGCAAAGAAAAAAAATTCTTGACCAAAGTTTTTTGTTCTTTAAAATCGCTTCGGCGCAAACAAGGGGAAGCGCGCAAAAGTCGGACGAAGAGCTTTCTTTAAATTCAAATTTTTTCGCCGACGGAATTTTGTCCCGCCTTGACTTGTATATCGCGGAAAAAAAAGAAACCATCAGGCGCAATCCGGAATGCGACGCGGGAAGCCTGTTCGCGCTTCCCAGCGACGAAAGGCAAATCTCAAAGATAACCGCCTTTGCCCTTGAAATTTTAAGGAACGTGATTTAGTATTTTGAAGAATAAAGGGAACCTCGAAAAACTCCCTTTCAGAAAGTTTTTCGAGGTTCCTGCGAGTTGCAAGTCGCTATAATAGCGCGACTTACAACATCGCATTTTCAAAGTTGCCTCTAAAAAGCTGAACTTTTTAGAGGCTCCCTAAGATAAATTTAATAATGTGAGGCTGTAAACATGGACGAGCAAATCTTGAAACTGCAAAACGGAAGCGACATTCGCGGCGTGGCTTTGGAAGGCGTTGAGGGCGAAAGCGTAAACCTTACGCCGTCAATCGCCAACAGAATAGGACAAGCCTTTGCCCAATGGCTTTCCGCAAGGACAAAGAAAAAGGCCGGACAACTAAGAGTCGGCGTTGGAATGGATTCAAGAATATCGGGCCAAAATTTAATGGTGGCGGTCAGCGCCGGAATTATGAGCCAAGG
Organism: uncultured Treponema sp.; assembly: GCA_937902125.1. Lineage (GTDB taxonomy): Bacteria > Spirochaetota > Spirochaetia > Treponematales > Treponemataceae > Treponema_D. Next base: position 38,220 of record CALDIB010000025.1, on the reverse strand, counting down.
CGTTGACGTTCAATGCTGCGGCCTGGCCACAACGCCTGCCATGTTCATGTCCATAATTTTTGAACAAAGCCATTTTGACGGCTCCGTGATGATTACCGCGAGCCATCTTCCCTTCAACCGAAACGGAATAAAATTCTTCACAAAGGACGGCGGCCTTGAGTCCAGCGACATTAAGGAAATCTTGCGAATCGCTCAAGACAAAAGCGAGGCGGCCGTTGACGTTTCCGAAGAAAAAAACTTTGACTTGATTTACCTTTACGCCCGCCACTTGCGTGCCGCGATTATGAACGGCGTTGACAATTCCCAGCGGCCGCTTGAGGGCCTAAAGATTATCGTTGACGCGGGAAACGGAGCCGGCGGCTTCTTTGCCGAAAAGGTTTTAAAGCCCCTTGGCGCCAACATTGAGGGAAGCCAATTCCTGGAGCCGGACGGCCGCTTTCCAAACCACATTCCCAATCCCGAAAACAAAGAGGCCATGGAAGCCATTCGCCAAGCGGTTTTGGCCAACCACGCCGACCTTGGACTTATTTTTGACACGGACGTTGACAGAATGTCGGCCGTCCTTGACAACGGCGACGAAATAAACCGGGACGCGATTATCGCCATGATAAGCGCCATACTTGCTCCCAACAACAAGGGAGCCACAATAATTACGGACAGCGTGACCAGCGACCGCCTTACATACTTTTTGGAAAACGTTCTTGGCTTGAACCACTTGCGCTACATGCGGGGCTACAAAAATGTAATCAACAAGCAAAAGGAGCTTTGCGCCGATGGAGTGAACGCTCCCTTGGCCATGGAAACCAGCGGCCACGGCGCCTTAAAGGACAATTACTTTTTGGACGACGGCGCCTTCTTGGCGGTGCAGCTTGTAATCGCTTTGGCCAAAGCCGCCAAAGAAGGAAAGAAACTGCAAAGCCTTATAGAAAAGCTTCCGCCGCCGGGGGAAGAATTGGAATTGCGCTTTAAGATTGGCTGCGAAGATTTTAAAGAATACGGAAAAGGCGTTTTGGCCGCCTTTGCGGAAAGGGCCAGAGACGCGGGATGCGAGATGCCCAATTCCTTTGAAGGCGTCCGCATTTCATTTAAGGGCGGCCCTGAGGCCGACGGCGCGGAAGGCTGGATGCTTTTGCGCCTAAGCTTGCACGATCCGGTGATGCCCCTTAACATCGAAGGAACCGCGCCCGGCTCCTTGGAAAAGATTAAGCATGTGGCCAGCCTTCTTTTGCAAGGCTTTGACAAGCTTGACATGAGCGTTTTGAATTAAAAGTTGAAACAAAAAAATGGGCGGCTTTTTTTTATTGGCGCTTAGCGTTCTTGGCTTTCAGCGCTGTCTTTGACGCAGCCGTTGGCCGCTTGTGTAAACGCAAAAGGCTTCGTAAAAAATTACTCCGTCCTCTTGAAATTCAATCCAATAATCGGCGACTTTGCGCAAGTCGGAGGAGGCGGCCGCTTTCATGCCTTCTTCCACGCTTTTTGTCAATGCGGAAGATTTTGCCTCAAGAAGCGCTTCGTCCAAATCCCTTGAGCGGCCGCGGCCGCAGTATAGGATTTGCTTTTTGTCCAAGTTGAATTCCTTGCAAAAAGGCCCGCTTTTTTTGCGGAAAAAAAGGCTTTCAAGCCATTTTGGCATGGGTTGGGAACTAAATTCCGAACCCTGCCAATCGATTATTACGGCTTGGGAAGCGTCCACAGCAAAAACGCGGCTTCCTAAAATTAGGGCCAGGCAAAAGCAAAAAAAGACGCTCTTGCGCATTAGTCGGCGTTTTTGTCCATTGTGGGAATGTCTCCGGCGTAAAGGTCTTGTCCAACCATGGCGGCGGCGACTTTTTGAATGTAAGGCATGTAGGCCACGTTTCCGTTTTCGTCGATTGTGGCCATGGCCGCGTCAAGCTGCTTTTGGTAGTCTTCCTTGTCCATTTTGTAAACGACATAGTATGTGTATTCAAGGCTCGTGTAATCCTTTTCGCTTTTGGCCTTTTTCTTTCCGGGAGCCAACGTTCCAGTGTAAACCCAAAATTGGGTCACATACTCAAGGCTGTGAAGGTCAACTACAGAAGCCATTCTTGTGGCGCTTTCGTAAATACGCTTTTTTGTGTTGTCGTCAGGTTCCTTGCCGTCGGACGAGCGCATTTCGGCGATTGTGTTTGAGGCGATGATTTGGCTGATTGACGCGGCCACTTCCTGCTTTGCCTGAATGTTCTTCACCCAAACCTCGGCCATGTCCAAGTCTTTTCCTCGGCCTTGCGCGACATAAATCAAGTATTTTTTCGTGTCGATTTTAAGTTCTTTTCCAACCGCCTCGGCGCTGTTGGCGTTGAGCGTTCTGACCCATTTTGGGCATTCGTCGCCCCATTCGGCGCCTTGATAGTCAATGATGTTTTTTCTTGACACGTTCATAGTCGCGGCCTTTGATTTTTTGGCCGCGAAAGCCATTGTGGAAACGCTTGCGAAGGCCATTGCCGCCGCGATGATTTTTGCGATTTTCATCTTTTGCAACTCCTAGAAATAAATTTGCCGCCGGCATTTCCCGCCGTCGTCCATGCTCGCTTAAGAAAAACAAACAAGGATTTCTTAGGTTACATTAACAACGCCTCTTTGTCTTGATAGACAGACATTTTTTGTATATAATTGAAGAATGTTCCGTATTTATGTTGAGCGCCAAAAGGGCTTTGAAAACGAAGCCAAGCGCATACTTAACGAAGTCAAAAATTTTTTGGGCGTTTCCTCTGTAAAGAGCGCGCGTTACTTGAACCGCTATGACATTGAAAATGTCATGCCGGCTGTGGCTAAAATGGCAGTTCAGAGAATTTTTTCCGAACCGCAATCCGACAGCGTTATTTACAACCAGTTGAATTTAAAGGCCGGCGAAACCCAAATCATTTGGGAATACCTTCCCGGCCAATACGACCAGCGGGCGGACAGCGCCGAACAGTGCTTGAGCCTTTTGCGGAAGAGTTTGGAAAAGACCGTTGAAACCGGAAAAGAGCCTCCCCGCGTCCGCTGCGCCAAAGTCGTCATTTTGACCGGAAAGATTTCGGCCAAGGACGTTCAGAAAATTCAAAACTATTTGATAAATCCCGTTGACTCCCGCTTGGCTTCTTGGGAAGTTCCCGCGACATTAAAAATTCAAACGGAACAGCCCGGCGACATTCCTCTTGTTCAAGGCTTTATAAAATTCAAGAAGGCGGAACTTGAAGCCTACATGCAAAAAATGGGCTTGGCCATGGATTACGCCGACATAAAATTTTTGCAGGACTATTTTTCAAAAGAAGGCCGCGACCCCACTGAAACTGAAATCCGCGTCCTTGACACATATTGGAGCGACCACTGCCGACACACGACTTTCTTGACGGAACTAAAGGACATAAAGGTTGAAAAAGGCCCTTACGAAAAACTCATAAAGGCGTCGCTCAAAGAATACACGGACATGAGGGCCGACCTTTACGCCGGCCGAAGCGACAAGCCCGTGACTTTGATGGACATGGCCGTTATCGGAATCAAGCATCTTAAAAAAATGGGAAAGCTTGACGACCTTGAGCAAAGCGAAGAAATCAACGCTTGCTCGATTTACATCGACGTTCATTACACGACGGACAAGCATGGAAAGAAAATCGACCCCAACTCAAAGAAGGCGACCGAGCGCTGGCTCTTGATGTTCAAGAACGAGACGCACAACCACCCGACCGAAATCGAACCCTTTGGCGGCGCGGCCACTTGCATTGGCGGCGCCATTCGCGACCCCCTTTCGGGACGCTCTTGGGTTTACCAGTCCATGCGGGTTACAGGAGCGGCCGACCCGACAGTTCCCATGAGCAAGACCATAAAAGGAAAACTTCCGCAACTAAAGCTTTGCCGCGAATCCGCCCAAGGCTTTTCAAGCTATGGAAACCAAATCGGCTTGACCACAGGCCAAGTCCACGAAATATACCATCCCGGATACGCGGCAAAGCGCATGGAACTGGGAGCCGTCATTGCGGCCGCTCCAGCCAAAAATGTTGTCCGCGGAACTCCCCAGGCCGGCGACATAGTGATTTTGCTTGGAGGCGGAACAGGCCGAGACGGAATCGGAGGAGCGACAGGCTCTTCAAAAGTCCACACTGAAAAATCCGTGACCGCCGCCGCCGCCGAAGTCCAAAAGGGAAACGCCGTGGAAGAGCGAAAAATCCAGCGCTTGTTCCGCAACAAAGACGTAAGCCTTATGATTGTCCGCTGCAACGATTTTGGCGCGGGCGGAGTGAGCGTTGCCGTAGGCGAGTTGGCTCCCGGCTTGAACATCAATCTTGACGCTGTTCCCAAAAAATACGAAGGCCTTAACGGAACCGAGCTTGCCATTTCTGAAAGCCAAGAGCGAATGGCCGTTGTCGTTCGTCCCAAAGACGCCAAGAAATTCATAAAGGCCGCGGCCGCCGAAAACTTGAACGCCGTCGTGGTGGCCACCGTCACCGACACAAGGCGCCTTGTTATGACTTGGCGGGGAAAAGAAATTGTCAACATCGCCAGAGAATTCTTGGACGCCGCGGGAGCCAAGCACGAAGCCAAAGCTTTGATAGAAAGCCCGGCGGCGCCGGCCAGTTCTCCGCTTTTAAAGCCCCTTCCTTCAACAGCAAAAAAATTGGGAACCGGCGCCACCGCAAAAGCCTTGCAAGGCGCTTGGATTCAAAACATGGCCGACTTGGCGTGTTGCTCCCAGCGGGGCTTGGGCGAGCGCTTTGACGGCTCCATCGGCTCGTCGTCGGTTTTGTTCCCATACGGCGGCCGCTATCAGGCCACTCCAGAAGCGGGAATGGCCGCGAAGATTCCTGTCCAGTCTCCAAGAGAAACAAGTACTGTAAGCCTTATGGCCTACGGCTTTGATCCCCGAGTTTGCGAATGGAGCCCTTGGCACGGCGCGCAAGTTTCGGTTTTGTCAAGCTTGGCCAACCTTTTGTGTTTGGGAGCCAATCCTCTTGAGGCCAGACTTTCGTTCCAAGAATTTTTTGGCCGCGCCGTAGACCCCAAAACTTGGGGATATCCGGCCGCCGCCTTGCTTGGTTCCATCACCGCGCAAAACGCCATGGGAACGGCCAGCATCGGCGGAAAGGACAGCATGAGCGGAACTTTTGAAAAACTCAACGTTCCCCATACCCTTGTAAGTTTTGCCGTGGGCCACGACGAGGCGCAAAATGTTCGAAGCGGCTCGTTCAAAAAAGCCGGCTCCAACATTTACATTGTGAAAGTTCCGTATTCGGAATTGCTTGTTCCAGACTACGAGGCGTTTAAAGCAAATTCCCGCTTGGTTTACAATTTAAACGCCGCCGGAAAAATCCGCGCCATGTATCCTGTCCGCGCCGGCGGAATAGCCGAGGCCGTGACCAAGATGGCCATGGGAAACAGAATCGGCGCCAAGATGGAAAAGCCCGCCAAGGCCAAGGACTTGTTCCTTCCCCTTTACGGTTCGATTATAATTGAAACGGAAGAAAATCTTGAAGGCGAAAATTTCGTTCAGGGAACTTTGGAATTTTTGGGAACCACAATCGAAGAGCCAAAAATCATAGTCCAAGGAAAGACAAAGGCTTCCACCGCCTCCATAAAAATTTTGGACGCGGAAAAGGCTTGGGAAAAAACTTTGGCGGAAGTGTTCCCGCCTGTCAGTTCCGCAGAGCCACAAGAGGAGCTTCCTGAATTTGCCAAGGGAGTTCACGTTTCTTTGAGCGACGCCAGGGCCAATCCCAGCTTCAACATTTGCAAGAAAAAGCCCCGCGTCTTGATTCCTGTGTTCCCCGGAACCAACTGCGAATACGACATGGCCCGCGCCTTCGACTTGGCTGGAGCCGAAACTAAAATTTTGGTCTTTAGAAACAACACAAGCCAAGCCTTGAGCGATTCCCTTGACGAATTGGTCAAGGCCTTGAAGAAGGCGCAAATCTTGGCTTTGAGCGGAGGCTTTAGCGCGGGCGATGAGCCTGACGGTTCCGGAAAATACATCGCAAACGTTTTGCGGGAAGGAAGGGTTTCCGAGCAAATTATGAACCTTCTTAAAAAGCGGGACGGCCTTGTTTTGGGAATCTGCAACGGCTTCCAAGCCTTGATAAAAACAGGCCTTGTTCCTTACGGAGAAATTCGTGAGCCCAGCGGGGAACTTCCAACGCTTACCTTCAACACTATTGGCCGCCACATTTCGCGGGTTGTCAGAACAAGAATGGTGAGCGCCATAAGTCCTTGGGCAAAGAACGCTTCGGTCATCGACCAAAGAATACATTTGGTTCCAATCAGCCACGGCGAAGGAAGAGTGATTGTAAGTCCCCGCTTGGCCAAGGAATTGTTCGCCAAGGGACAAGTCTTCAGCCAATATGTTGACGAAAAGGGCGAACCTGCAATCCTTGAGCCGGACAATCCAAACGGCTCCATGTTCGCGATTGAGGGAATGACAAGTCCTGACGGCCGCGTTCTTGGAAAGATGGGCCACAGCGAGCGAACCATTGGAAACGACTTGAACGGAGCCAGCGGAGACTTGATTAAAAACGTCGCGGGAAATCCTCTGACAAATAATTTTGAAAATTCTTGCCAGAACATTTTTGCCGCCGGCGTCAGTTGGTTCAAATAGGATTTTAAAATGAAAAAAAAGATTCTTAAAATTTTCGCCGCTTGCGCTTTTGCCGCAGTTGTTTTTTCTTCTTGCGGAAAAAAAATCGTCAAGGACGACTATGGAATTTACACCGACCTTGAAAGCGCGCTCAAGGCTTCAAAAAAAAGCGGCAAAAAACTTTTGCTCTTTTTTACAAAGCTTGAGGACGGCGGCTTGAACGAGAGCCTTGTGAACGGCGTTCTTCACGCTGACGATTACGGCGAAAAAATTGGAGCGGAATTTGAAACTTGCCAAATCGATTACAGCCGGGAGCGGTTTTCCAAGAAGTCGGAAAATTTTGACGAGGCGAGAAACGAGCGGGACATGAGAGCCGCCGTCATTTACGGGGCGGAGTCAACGCCGGCCGTCTTGATTTTGACAAAGCAGGGCTATGTCATTTCAAACGTCAGTTATTTGCCGGCCAAAAATGTCAAAGAGTTTTCCGAAATAATCGAAGTTGACAGAAAAAACATAGAGGCAATGGAAAATTTGCTTTCTGAAATTGACCAGGCAAAAGGCGTTGACAAAGTAAAAAAAATCGACGAGCTTTACGAGGGAACAAGGGCGAATTACCGCTACCAGCTTCGCGCGCTGAGCGACGAGGTTATTAAGCTTGACAAAAAGAACCAAAGCGGACTTGTGGGAAAGCATTTGCTTGCCCGAGCTTCCACAAAGGCCATGGATTGCTATTTGCGCCGGGAGCCTGAAAAAGCCGTGGAGTGCTACTTGGAGCCATTGCAGTCAAAATTTCTTTCTGTTGAAGAAAAGCAAAGAAGCTATTTTGCCGCGGCTTACATTACTGGAAACAATTCTCCCAGCGTGGAAAATTCAGAAAAGATAATCGGCTATTTGAACGCGGCCAAAGACTTGGATCCAAATTCTCCGTTGGCCGAGCGTTGCCGCCTTTTGCTTGACCGCCAAGAAAAAATTTTGGCCGACCAAAAGCAAACCGCGGCAAAGAAAGCCGCCGAAGAGTCCGGCGCTTTTGATGAGGGCGACGCCCAATAATGAGCGAGCCTCCCTCTGTTTCTGACATATCCATTCCCGCGCTGGCAATTTCGGCGGCCGTCTTGGTCACCCTTTCAATGCTTTTTTCCATAAGCGAAAGCGCTTTTTTGTCTGTGAACAAATTGCGCTTGCGCGTCCGTTGCCGGGCGGGAAACAAGCGGGCTTTAAGGGTGGCCAAACTTTTGAGAAAAAAAGAGCGGATGATAAACACCCTTCTTGTCTCAAACGATTTGGTCAACGTTATGCTCAGCGCCATTCTTACGGCCTTTGCCCTAAAAGTTTTTGGAAGCAAGGCAATCGCAATCACAACCTTTATCGCCACGCTTTTGCTTTTGGTCTTTGGCGAAATAACCCCAAAGGCTGTATGCACCCGCCACCCGGACCCAATAGCCTACGGCTTGAGCGGCTTTGTTCAGTTTGTCGTAATTGTCATGGGGCCTATAGTTTTGGTTTTTACGGCAGTTTCCCGCGCGGTACTTTTTTTGCGGGGAATAAAAGTAAAAAACGAAGAAGAAGCTTTTACCGTTGAAGACATAAAAACTTTTTTGGATGTTAGCGCCGAAAGCGGAATCATAGTTCCCGGCGAAAAAAATTTGATGAACCGCGTCTTTAAGTTCACCGACCTTGAGGCGCAGGACATAATGATTCCCAGAAAGCAAATTGCCTTTGTCCACATTGACGACAGTTACGACAAGGTTTTGGAATTGAGCAGGCGGACGGCCTTTTCCCGCTTTCCTGTTTACCGCCGGGACATCGACGACATTGTTGGAACGGTTTACATTAAGGACTTGCTTTTTTATTCCGGCGACAAAAGTTCTTTTTCTTTGCGGAGCGTCATGCGGCCGCCCTTGTTCATTCTTGGAACAAAAAACATGTCGTCAACCCAGCAAATATTGCGGGAAAACCGTCAGGCGATGGCGATTGTCGTTGACGAATATTCAGGCACTGAAGGAATCTTGACAAAGGAAGACATCGCCGCCGAAATGTTCGGCGCGTCGATTTCAGAGTTTTCAAAAAGCGCCAACATTTCTTCCGTGGTTCCCTCCGACAAAGAGCAATTTGAATTAAAAGGAACGACGCGGCTTTCTGACATAAACGAATCCCTTAGAACAAATTTTGACTCAAACATAAACGAAAGCGTCGGCGGCTGGATTATGGAAAAACTTGGCCGCATCGCGGAAACTGGAGACGTTCTTTCTTATGACGGTTGGCGCCTTGAAGTTCAAGAAATGGACGGCCTAAGAATAGAAAGCGTCCGCTTTGTTCATGAAAGGCGGGAAGGGGAGGACGGCGAATGAATTGGCTTGGAATTTGCAGGACGCTCTTTCTTCTCCTTTTGCTGGTTTGGCTAATCGCTTTTTTTGCTGGAAGCGAAACCGCCTATCTTTCAATGACAAACATTCGCGTCCGAAAAATGCTTCGGGGGAGAAAGCCTGGCGCCAAACGAGTGGCCCGTCTTCGCGCCGACATGGACAGTCTTTTGACGGTTGTTCTTATCGGAATAAATTTCATCAACACGCTGGCCTCTTCAATCGCGACGGCGCTTGCCATAGAGCTGGCCGGCGACAAGGGCGTGGCGCTGGCTACGGCGGCCATAACTTTTTTTGTCACGGTCTTTGGCGAAATCATTCCAAAAACGGTGGCCGGCCTTGAGGACAGGACGGACAAAATTGCCGCGAGGAACGCGGTTCCCTTGGAATTTTTAAGAAGCGCGTTTTGGCCCGTGGTTTGGATTTTTTCACAAGTGTCAAAGGGAACCGCTTTTTTTGTGAACAAGTTTTGGAAGGAAAACGATTCAATTGTGGAAGAGGGCGAGTTGCGGACTTTGATACAAGCTGGGGCTGACGACGGAGCGCTTGAAAAATCCGAAAAGAACATGCTGGATAAAATTTTGGAAATCTCGGACTTGACGGTTCACAACATAATGAAGCACCGCTCCCTTGTGACATACATAAAAGAAAGCGACACAAGAAGCCAAGTTGTGGAAGCCTTTAAAAATTCCGGCTATTCCCATTTGCCTGTTTATAAGGAATCAAAGGAAAATGTCACCGGCGTTTTGTATTACAAAGACGTTTTGTTTGAGCGGAACATGCCGGGCGCTTTTTTTATCGTTGACTACATGAGCGCGCCCCTTTACGTTCCAGAAACTTTTTCCGTAATTGAATTGATTCAAACCCTAAAAAAGGAAAACCTCTCCTTTGCGGTGGCGCTTGACGAGCAGGGCTGCACTGCCGGAATTGTCACCCTTGACGACGTTATGCGCGGCTTGTTCGGAAGAATGAGCGACGCCGGAAACAAGCACCAAGAAATCCCTGCGGAAGAGCGGATAAAAATTCTTTCGCCAAAAGAATTTTTGGTTCCAGGCGACATGCGCCTTAATGACTTGAATTCGATTCTAAATTTAAATCTGTTTAGCGAAGACTACGACACTTTGGCGGGCTTTTTGATGGAAAAATTTGACGCGCTTCCGTCGTCCGGAGAAGCAGTCAGAGACGGCCGCGCGCTTTTTGTTGTGGAAGACCAGTCCCAAAGAAGGATAAAAACGGTCAGAATAAAATTGTAGAAAAGCGCCGCTTTTTTACGGCGCCTTTCCGGCAGGCTTTAGGCTTGGGCGGCTTGAACGATAAGTTCCGCCGTTCCTTTGATTCCCGCGTATGAGCTGTTCAAGAGCATGTCGTAGTGCTCGTAGGCGCCCCATGTCCATTCCGTAAATGTGTTGTAATGGTTGGCGCGGCGCTTGTTCACTTGAGAGATTGTCTTTTTTGCGTCTTTTTCAGGAATCTTGTAAGCTTCGACGGCGCGCTTGATTCTGTCTTCCGGCGACGCGTAGACAAAAAGGTTCAGCGTGTCGTTGTCAGAAAATTCTTCGCTGGTGTGAAGAATGTAGTCGGCGCAGCGGCCCACGATTACGCAAGGAGACTCTTTTGCGACCTTGAGTATTATCGTTCTTTGCGCGTTGTAAATTTGGTCAACCAAGGGAACTGTGTTTGGCGCGGCGGCCACGGCGTAGTTGGTGGAATAGTTTGAGCCGAGCATCATATTGTAAAGCCAGCCGCTTGAAAGGCTTTGCTCGCTTTTTTCGATGAACTTTGGCGAAAGGCCGCTTTCATCGGCGGCAAGGTCGATAAGCTGCTTGTCGTAATATTTCCAGCCCAAGCGCTCGGCGACAATTTTTCCAATTTCGCTTCCGCCGCTGCCGTATTCGCGGCTGATTGTTATTATTTTTTTCATTTGATTCTCCTTGTTCAGTGACCGTTATTATATCACATTCCGCGAGTTTTTGCTATAGAGTGTCACCACGAAAATTTCAGCGAAAAATCAATGTCCACATAGAGAAGTTGTCCGCCGCCTTCAGATTTTGTTTGCTTTGTGTATTTTTTTTCAGATTCGTTTTTTTGGTACATCGCGCCCTTGCTTTCTCCGTTCATTACAAAAGTCGCTGTCTGGCAAAATTGGATTGAATCGTTCAACTTGAATTCAGCGCCGATTTTTTGTCTAAAAGCGTAAAAGTATGAAAGCGCCATTTCCGCATATTCGTTCTTAGTTCTTATATGATGGTCAAAGTCCAAAAAAAATGAAACTGGCGAAATTTCGGTTGAAAGAAAAAGCGTCACTTTTTGGCTTGGCGCGAACTCCGCCTTGATTCCTGTCCAAAGAAAAAAATTGTAAACGTCGTAGTCAATTACTTTTCCAGAAAGATTTGTAATTTCAACATTTTTTTCATCGTCATAAGAGGCGTATGAATTTCCGATGACCTTGCCATAATAGGTTGTTCCGTCTTTGGCGCTGAATTTCATGTATTGCGCGTTGACCGAAAGCAGAGGCCGTAGAGTCAAGAATGAGACTGGCTTGAATTTAAGGTCGCTTTGCAATTCCAAGTCGTATCCGGCAAATCCGCTGTTCATGCAGCTGTCAAGCAATAGCGTGTGCGTCGAGTAATTTGTTTTTGTGGAGGTGTCGCCGTTTGAAAATTTATCGTCATTTTGCCAGTCGGAGTCGGTTAGAATTCCAGACTTTGCCGCCAAAAAAAACTTGCTCATAAAGCGCAGGGCAAAGCGCTTTTTTTCGGCGCTGATAGCCACGCCCAAATGCCAGGCTGGCATAAGGTCGTAAACCAATTCACTCAGCTTGTAGGTCTCTCCGTTTGACTTTTTGTTTGTCCAAACAATCTCTTTGTGTTGTCCGATTCTGGCGCCAAATGTCGGCGTTAGGCTAAAATGCCATTTGTTGTCTTTTTGCGCGAAAATATTTTGCGAAAGCGAGACTAACAAAAAAAGCGCGGAGGCTAATAAAATGTTTTTTTTCATCACTGACTCTCCTCTTGAGCCAAAGGATCGACGCCAAAAATTTTGGCAAGCTGCTTTCTGGCGGCTTCCAAATCTCTTGGATATGGCGCGGTAAATTCAACTGTCTGCCGGGTCGTCGGATGCTCAAATTGAATTTTCCAAGCGTGAAGGGCAAGGCGGTCAATCAAGGGCCGCTCGTTTTCCGCGTCGCCGTTCCAACGTTTTTTGATTTCCGAAAGATAGACGCCCCGCTGGTTCCCGCTGTAAAGGGGGTCTGCCACAATGGACAAATTGTTGGCCTGCAAGTGCGCGCGGATTTGGTGGGTTCTTCCTGTTTTGGGGCTGGCTTCTATCCAGCTAAAAGGCCCGCAGGAGCCGATAAAATGAAAGTCCGTTATGGAAGGCTTTCCGTGGCTTTTGCTTACGACAGTTCTGTGGCGGGCGTCTCCGTCGGGCATTAAGGCAAGGCTTACGTTAAGGTCTTGCCAAAGCGGGCGGCCGCGGACAAGGCAATGGTAAATTTTGTGGACGCTTCGGCCCGCGAATTGTCCGCACAAGTCTTTGTGGGCTTGCGCGTTTCTGGCGTAGACCACGATTCCGCTTGTGTCCTTGTCGATTCTGTGAACCGCGAAAAGCTCTCCAAATTCTTTTTGGGCAAGCAAGTCCAAGCGGGGGGCTTCTTCATCGTAGCGGTCGGCGGCCACGCAAAGGCCGCTTTTTTTGTTTAAAACAATTATGTCTTGGTCGGAATAAATGACGCTGTAATTTGGAGTTGCTTTCATACTGTTTCTAGTATAAAATAAAATGCAACTAAAATCAATTTTTTTTGTCTAATTTTATAGAGGAAAACGATGTCTTCATTGTATAAAGAATTTTTGGAAGAGCCTAAGGATTTTAGCGGCTACGAAGATTTAAAAGAGCATTTTAAAATCAAAATACCTGAAAACTTCAACTTTGCCTACGACATAGTTGACCGCTATGCGCATGACGAGCCTAACAAGCGCGCTCTTGTTTGGTGCGACGATGCCGGTGAAGAGAAGACCTTTACGTTCAAGGACATTTCTGAAATGTCCAAAAAGACCGCCAACTTTTTGACCGCCCACGGAATCAGAAAGGGCGACGCGGTTATGCTGATTTTGCGCCGCCGCTACGAGTTCTGGCTTTTTATTTTGGCCTTGCACAGAATCGGCGCCATCGCTGTTCCGGCCACAGTAATGCTTCTTAAAAAAGACTTGGAGTATCGCAACGCCGCCGCCTCAATAAAAATGATTGTTTCGGTTGACGACGACAAATTGATGAAGGAGATTGAGTCCGCCATGCCAAAATCGCCCTCCGTCAAGAATTTGGTGACAGTGGGCGGCGACAGGCCGGGCTGGGTCAACTTCCACCGGGAATACGAATTTTGCCTTCCGATTTTTGACCGCATAACGGGCCAAGAAGGAACCCATAACGACGACATCATGCTTTTGTATTTTACAAGCGGAACGTCGGGCTATCCAAAAATGGTGGGCCACAATTTCCTTTATCCCTTGGGCCACATCGTCACCGCCAAATTTTGGCAGAATGTCGTTGAGGACGGTTTGCATTTGAGCGTCGCCGAAACTGGTTGGGGCAAGGCGGTTTGGGGAAAACTTTACGGCCAGTGGATTGCCGGCAGCGCGGTTTTTGTTTACGACATGGATTCCTTTAAGCCCGACTTGATGCTGCAAAAAATTTCCCATTACAAGATTACGACTTTTTGCGCGCCGCCAACGGTTTACCGCTATTTGATTCGGCAAAAACTTTCAAAGTATGACTTGTCTTCGCTAAAATATTGCGTCACGGCGGGCGAGGCTTTGAACGCCGAAGTTTACAACCGCTTCTATGAGCAAACAGGAATCAAAATGTTTGAGGCCTACGGCCAGACTGAAGCCACGGTCATTGTGGGAAACTTTCCCGGAATGGAGCCAAAGCCAGGCTCAATGGGTAAGCCCGCTCCCGGCTACGACGTCCGCATCGCGAAGCCCAACGGCGACTCTTGCGGCGTGAACGAAACGGGCCAGATTGTCATCAATGTTGAAAAATCCCATCCTCTCGGGCTTTTTTCGGGCTACTACAAAGACGTGGTTCTTACCGCCGAAGCCTTTGACAACGGCCTTTACCACACAGGCGACACGGCCTACATGGACGAGGACGGCTACATTTGGTTTGTGGGCCGCGCGGACGACATCATAAAAAGTTCCGGCTACCGCATCAGTCCATTTGAAGTTGAAAGCGTTTTGCAGCAGCATCCCGCCGTTTTGGAATGCGCGGTCACCGGCGTTCTTGACGCAAAGCGGGGCCAGCTTGTAAAAGCCACGATTGTTTTGAACAAGGGCTTTGAGGCGAGCAAGCAGCTTGAAATCGAACTTCAGGAATTTGTCAAAAGCCAGACGGCCAGCTACAAGTATCCCCGCATAATTGAATTTGTAGAAGAGCTTCCAAAGACCATAAGCGGAAAAATTCGCCGCGTGGAAATTCGCGAAAAAGACAATAAAGACAAGGAAGAATTATAAAAAACAAAAACGCTCCCGCATGAACCTGAACGTCAAATGCGCGGTTGCGCTTTTGTGGCGTAACAGCAAGCTCAACGCGCAAAGCGCTTTGCCGTTCAGAACCACGCTCCGCGTTTTTTTTTTCAATACCTTAATTTATTCTTCACATTAAATGCAGGGCGGCAAGTTCGTTCAGTACTTGCCGCTTGTTTTTTGTCCATTCAGGCGCGAGCAAAATTTTTTTTGGCCCGTCACCTGTCAGCCGGTGAACAACCATGTCAGGCGGCAAAAGGGGAAATATTTTTTTTAGCAAGTCAAAGTATTTTTCCTTTGAAAGGCATTCAAACTTTCCAGCTCTCCAGTCTTTTTCCAAATCGGTTCCGGCTAAAACGTACAGGCAAGTTATTTTTATTCCGTCCGAGCCGGCGGCGACAACACGGCGGACAGTTTCCATCATGTCGCCGTCGCTTTCTCCGGGCAAACCCAAAATCAATTGGGTCACGATATGGACGGCAGGGCAAGTTTTTTTTAGCGCGGCGACGGCCTGGCTGTAAACGCTTGTGGGGTAGCCCCGCCTTATTAAGTCCGCCGTTTTTTGGCGGGCGGTTTGCAGGCCCAGCTCTACTGTGACAAAAGTTTTTTGCGACAGCTCTTTTATGACAGAAAGAATTTTTGGGCCAAGACAGTCGGGCCGCGTGGCTATGTCCACGCCCACAATGTCAGGAACGGAAAGCGCCGCGAAGTATTTTTGCTTTAGAATTTTTGGGTCGCCGTAAGTGTTGGTGAAATTTTGAAAGTATGCGATGTAGGCGGGAGCGGGAACGGCGATTCCGGCGCAGAGACGCGGCGCCTTTTTGTCTTGCGATAACTTTTGGCAATTTCCAAGATTTTTTGGTTGGCCAAGAAGCGGCGCTTTTTTGCCTTGCAAAGAATTTTGGCCAGCGCGAGAAATTGCAGGCTTTCCAAGACGCGCGCCGCGGCGGCCCAGCGCTTTTTTTTGAACCAAGGCTTTGGCGGCCTCAAGTTGTTCCGGGATTGAAAGATTTTTGGACGGAGTGAAGTCGCCGCTTCCGTTGGCCGAGCAAAAAATGCAGCCCCGGGTGTCCAGCTTTCCGTCCCGGTTGGGGCAGGAGCAGCCCGCGTCTACGGCCAACTTGTAAACCTTGCGGCCAAATTTTTGTTTGTAAAAGTTGGAAAGGTTTATGGGCATAAAGTTGGTTTTTCCGGCGGGATTTTTGTCTTGCGAAAACTTTCGGTTTTTGCAAAAGACGTTTGGTTTTTCAAGACGCGGGGCGCTTCTTGGGCTTTTGAACAAGTTTGGCTTTTGTTCATTTTTTTATCCAGCCCTGCTCCGCGCCTCTTTCAAGAGACTTAAAAAGCCATTTCCAAACGCGGCTCATGTTTTCTTTTATGGGCTTGGCGCGCTTTTCTACCGCCGCCATGTCAACTTTGGCTTCGGCCCAAGTTCCTCCGTCAACGGCAAGAGTGTTGTTTAAAAAAGGCTCAAGGCGGTCCATGCAATTTGCGTAGCGGGATTCCGGCGTTTTCATTTCTTCAAACTCGTTCCAAAGCGCGCGGAGTTTCGCGGAAACATCGTCCGGCAACTGGCCAAAAAGTTTGTCGGCGGCCATCTTTTCTCGCTCCTCTTTTCCGACATTCGCGGCGGCGTCGTAGGCAAATGTGTCCCCCGCGTAAATTTCAACCAAGTCGTGCGCCACGCAAATGGCCGCCGCCCGAGTCGCGTCAACCTCTTCGTCAAAATAGTCTTTAAACATAAGCGCCATAAGCGCGATTCGCCAAGAATGCTCCGCGTCGTTTTGCCTTCTGGAACCGTCGGCCAGTTTTGTTCTGCGGCTGATTTTGTCCATTTCTTCCGCCAGCGCCGAAAACTTTAAAAGGCTGTTCAAGCGTTCGTCGTCAGAGGGCAAGAAATTTTTTATCGTTTGTTCAAATGAGCTTTGCATGAAAATATGCTAGCGCATAAGGCGAGCGTTTTCAAGGCGGTTTGTCATGGCGATGGCGCCTTGAGAACAGACATGGGAGCAAAGGGAGCAACCTACGCAAAGGCCTTTGTCAACCTTTATGGCGCCGTCCTGGACTGACAAGGCTCCGCTTTCGGATTCCGAGCAACGTGATACGCATTTTTTGCAAAGGACGCACTTGCTTTTGTTGATTGAAGGAAGAACCATGCAGCTTTTGTTCAGGCTTTCGTGGCTGATGATTTTTTTGACGACGGCGCCTTTTATGTCGTTTATGCTGGCAAAGGATTTTGAGTTCAAGTAATTCAAAAGTCCGTCTTTCATCTTGCCGATTATTTCGTATCCATTGAGCATGACTTCCGCGCAAACTTGAACCGCGTCCGCTCCCAGCGCTATGTATTGCGCCGCGTCGCTCCAGTCGCTGATTCCGCCGCTGGCCAAAATTGGAAGCGCGGAGGCTTGCCTGATTTGCGCCACGCATCTAAAGCCAATGGCCTTTATTATTGGCCCGGAACATCCGCCAAAAGTGGAATGGCCGTCTATGTTCAAGCGCGGCTCAAGGCTGTCCAAGTCCACTCCCATAAATCCTTGCGCAGTGTTTATGGCGGTCACGCCGTCAGCCCCGGCCTCTTGAACGGCAAGCGCTATTCGGCTTATGTCTGTGACATTTGGCGTTAGTTTTACAAACACAGGTTTTTTTGCCGCCTCTTTGACCCAAGCGGTTATGGTTTTGGAAGATTCCCGGCTTGTTCCGATGGCCATTCCAATTTTCTTTTCCGGCATTCCGTGAGGGCAGGAAAAGTTCAGCTCAAAAGCGTCGGCGGGAGTGTCGTTTATCGCGCGAACAAGCGCCTGCCATTTTTCTTTTTCTTGCGGCGCCATAATGCTGGCGATGACAACTTTGTTGGGATGCTTTTTCTTTAAAAAGCGAATTCCGTCCAGCCAATATTTAAGGCTTTTGTGGCTCAACAATTCTATGTTTTGAAAGCCGATGATTTTTCCTTCGTGCCTTTGAACCTGGTAGCGAGGACTGGCTTCGTTCATTATTAAATCATCGGGAGTGATTGTCTTTAAAACAGCGCCGCCCCAGCCCATTTCAAAGGCCTTGTCTATGCCCTCCACTTTTGAAGTTGGCGGAGCGGAGGCCAGCAAAAAAGGGTTTTCAAATTGGATTCCCAAAAAACTTGTTTGTAAAGTTGCCATAAAGTTTCCGCATTCATTATATAAAAAATTTTGTCGCGACGCAAGGCGGAATTTAAAAGTTTTTTTGGCGGCTTGTCATAGGGTTAACGAGTTTAATTTTTCGTCAACAAATTTACGCAAAGACTTTACAACCTCGTCTTGAACGGAATTTTTAATCTCGGTCGCTTTTTCAAAGTCAATGGCGAGGGGAAGGAAAAGCCTGTAGATGTCAACATCCAGCGCTTTTGTGATTTGAGCCAAAGTTTTTTCGCTAGGCCAGGAACGGCAAAGCTCAATGTTTTTTATCATCGCCTCGGACAAATCGCATTTTACTGCAAGGTCTAGCTGCGTCATTTTTTTGCCTTTGCGCAGTTTTCTAAGGTTTTCCGCCAATCTTTTTTGAATTTCTTTGCTTTTCATTCTTTAAGTTTATGGGGAAATTGGCTTTGATATGTGTAGTAATAATATCTATTCGGATAGAATAGAAGATTAACAGTATGCTAGTTAGGGAGTATAATTATATTTATTATCATTGAAGTGTATTAAAAGTAGAGGTTTTTGATGCTTTTTTGGAGGCGAGAGATGAAAAGTTTTTTTGGTGGATTGATTTGCGCGGTTTTTGTGGGGGGTGGTTGCGAGTACGATGGTGTCGTGCAGTAATGGATCGGATGATCCGAAATATATTCCCACTTCATATTCTTCTACGAATTTTAAGGCGGTTTCACGAGATGGTGGAATACATTTTTTTCTTGCAACTGAACCTAAAATTAGAGAATATCTAGATTGTTATAGAGATTCAGGGATGAATTGGACAGTGTTTGAGGGTGAAAAGCCAACTATCTATATTGGAGAAAATTTATATCTAATTTCTAGTAAAAGCGATTGGACAAATGTCGAAATGAATGGTGTCCTATATGATGAATATGTTTTTCCTTTTGTTAAGAACGGGGAAATCTATTATTTTCGTTTAGGCGCTAACTCCTTTTCCATTCAATCGGTTGGAGACGGCATTTATTCAAATGTTTATGATATATCGGCATCCATAAATTATTCTGATAGTGATAAGTTTATTGAAGTGAACATTTCTGGAGATTTTCTTGATAAAGCAGCAGAAAATGGAATATTGAAAATTGATATTAGAAGTTCTTTTAAGACTGGACTCTATGATACAATAGGATGGTTTGGATACGAAGGCTCCGGCAGATCATATATAAAAAAATGGAATTCTGTTGAGGAGAAGAAATATCTGCTAAATATTAATGGTAATAAGTGGTCATATAGATTTGAATGGGATGAGTTTATAAAATTTAAGGACTGGTTGAACAGTATTGAAAATTGCGGAAATAGGTTACGAGCGGAAATTCATATGGAATTTTCGTATGATGAAAGCAAACAACCAGGAGGAGGACCATGGAGAAAACAAAATGTAGTTGTAACTACGAACTCGGTGAAAATATAGTCTTTTATATAATTACGAGGAGAAAATATTATGAAAGGGACAATTAAGAAAATCATTGAAGGAATACAGAGTGGATTTATTTTTGACGCTCATACAGTGATTCAGATTTTGTTACAGAAATACAGCAACGTATATACTGCTAACAGCAAATTTGCGACAACAGAAAAATATCATTCTGAAATTTCTAAAATGATAGATGAGTTTGTGAGTGATGGTTTGATAGAACGTGTTGGCAAAAGTTGGTCAAAGAATATTCGCGACAAATTCTCTAAATGCGTTTGTTGGTTAAAGAAATAATTTTTATATTCTAATATTTTAAAAAAGGCCGCCCAACAGGGCGGCCTTCCTAGTCAGTAAGCAATCTAGTCGTTAGCCTTACAATACCGGCTTTATTAGATAACCGGTTTCATAGCAGTCATATACGCTCTCAAGCGGCGGCCTACAACCTCAATCGGGTGGTTGCGGATTTCGGCGTTGACGTTGACAAGCTCGGTGTTGTTGACGCTGTTGTCCTTTACGTCAAGGCCTTTGCCGATAACGTCCGTGTGGATGTTGGGCATAAAGTCCTTGGCCATCATCGGAGCGGCGACGCGGCTGAACAAGTAGCATCCATATTCGGCGGTGTCGCTGATGACGCGGTTCATCTCGTACAAGCGCTTGCGGTCGATGAGGTTGGCGATGAGCGGAACTTCGTGGAGCGACTCGTAGTAGGCCGACTCTTCCTTGATTCCCGCGTCAACCATTGTTTCAAAGGCCAATTCGCAGCCGGCCTTTACCATGGCCACAAGCAAGATTCCCTTGTCAAAATATTCCTGCTCAGTGATTTCTTCCTTTGACTCCTCGTTCTTTTCAAACGGAAGAGCGCCGGTCTCTTCGCGCCAAGTCAAAAGGTCGTGGTCCTTGTTGGCCCAGTCCTTCATCATTGTGCTGGAGAATTTTCCGCTGATGATGTCGTCCATGTGCTTTTGGTAAAGGGGAGCCAAAAGCTTTTTGATTTCCTTGCTAAGGGCGTTGGCCTTGATTTTGGCGGGGTTGGAAAGGCGGTCCATCATGTTGGTGATTCCGCCCCACTTGAGGGCTTCGCTTACAACGTTCCAGCCGTGCATCAAAAGTTTTGTCGCGTATTCAGGAGCGATCCCTTCCGTCACCATCTTGTCGTAGCAAACGATTGTTCCGGCCTGCAACATTCCGCACAAAATTGTCTGCTCGCCCATAAGGTCGCTCTTTACTTCGGCGATGAAGGAGCTTTCCAAAACGCCGGCCTTGCTTCCGCCCATTCCGACGGCAAGCGCCTTGGCGTAGGCCCAGCCCTTTCCTTCGGGGTCGTTGGCCGGGTGGACCGCGATCAAGTCAGGAACTCCAAAGCCGCGCTGGAACTCGTGCCACACTTCCGTTCCCGGTCCTTTAGGAGCGCACATGACAACAGTGATGTCCGGGCGGATAATCATTCCTTCTTCTATCATGTTGAATCCGTGGCTATACCAAAGCGCGGAGCCCTTCTTCATCTTTTGCATTACTTCGGTGATTACGGGAGTGTGCTGCTTGTCTGGAGTCAGGTTTCCAACCAAGTCGGCTGTGGGAATCATCTCGTCGTAAGTGCCGACTTTAAAGCCGTTTTCCGTGGCGTTTTTCCAAGACTGGCGCTTTTCCGTGATGGCCGATTCCCGCAAGGCGTAAGAAACGTCCAAGCCTGAGTCCCGCAAGCAAAGTCCCTGGTTCAAGCCCTGGGCGCCGCAGCCTACGATTACGATTTTCTTTCCTTTAAGAGCGTTCACTCCGTCGGCAAATTCTTCCTTGGCCATAGAGCGGCAATGTCCCAACTGCAAGCGCGCCTCGCGCCATGGAATTTTGTTAAAGTAATTTTCACCCATTTTTTTCTCCTTGGGAATGATATTTTGGGCGTGTCCCTCGCATTCGCTCAGGCCGGGCTTTTCGCGGTTCTCGCTGTCGCTTCATTCCTCCGCCATGCGTCGGAACGCTTCGCGCCGCTGCAATCCCTCACGCGTTCATTTCGCCGCCTATTATAGCGCGGCAGGTGATGTTGCGTCTAGTGAAATAATCTCAAGTTATTATTGCGTTTTGCGCAAGTTATAGAAGCGCGGACATTCCGCGCTTTGGCGGGGTTTTAAAAAATGCCGCCGCCGTCGCAGCATGGCAAGCCGCGTTCCCTTTACATTTGTACTGTAAAAAGCATTGAATACAATTTAATTTTATTCAATTTTTTATTTTTTTCTATTGCTTTTTTTGTCAAAGCGCTTTATACTTGAAAATGTAGAAAGTTGAAGAAGGCTTGTTCCGTTGGGATTTTCCCGCGGCGCGAGGCGTTTCTTTCAAATATTTATTGGAGGCATTCTTATGAGAGAAGAGTGGAACGGCTTTAAAGCCGGCCGTCTTTGGCAGGACGAAGTGAACGTCCGCGAATTCATTCAGTTGAACTACACTCCGTATGACGGAGACAGCAAATTCCTTGCAGGACCTACAAAGGCCACAAAGGAACTTTTTGACGAGCTGCAGAGACTTCAAAAAGAAGAGCACAACAAAAAGTCAAAAGGACTTGACGGAAAGGAACGAAACGGCGTTCTTGACTTGGACACCGACATCGTCACCGGCATCACAAGCCACAAGCCGGGTTATATTTTTGCCGACGGCTCAAAGAAAGATTTGGAGCAGGTTGTTGGACTTCAGACAGACAAGCCGTTAAAGCGCGCTTTCATGCCTTTTGGCGGAATCCGCATGGCCGAACAATCTTGCGAAATGTACGGCTACGAGCCGAACAAAGAGCTCCACAAGATTTTCACCGAATACCACAAGACTCACTCTGACGCGGTTTTCCAAGTATACAGCCCGGAAATCCGCAAGGCCCGCTCGGCCCACATCTTGACCGGTTTGCCGGACACATATGGCCGCGGACGCATTGTTGGAGACTACCGCCGCATAGCGCTTTACGGAATCGACTTCCTCATTCAGGAAAAACAAAAAGACTTCGCCAACATCGGCGACGGAACAATGACTGACGACGTAATCCGCCTCCGCGAGGAAGTCGCCGAGCAAATCAAGGCTTTGGGCCAGATGAAAGAGATGGCCGCCTCTTACGGCTTTGACATTTCCAAGCCCGCCAAGACAGCCAAAGAAGCTTTCCAGTGGCTCTACTTCGGCTACCTTGCCGCCATCAAGACACAGAACGGCGCCGCCATGTCAGTAGGCCGCATCGCCACATTCCTTGACATTTACATCGAGCGCGACCTTAAGAACGGCGTGATTACAGAAGAGCAGGCCCAGGAATTGGTTGACCATATCGTAATGAAGTTCCGCATGGTCCGCTTCGCCCGCATCGAGTCTTACAACCAGCTTTTCTCAGGCGACCCAATCTGGGCCACTTTGGAAGTCGCCGGCCTTGGACAGGACGGCCGCTCAATGGTTACAAAGAACGACTACCGCTTCTTGCACACATTGGAGAACATGGGACCGTCGCCCGAGCCTAACATCACAGTTCTCTATTCAAAGCGCTTGCAGGAAAATTTCCGCAAATACGCCGCCAAGATTTCAATTGACACTTCTTCAATTCAGTATGAGAACGACGACATCATGCGGCCGATTTGGGGAGACGACTACTCAATCTGCTGCTGCGTTTCCGCCACACAGACAGGAAAGGAAATGCAGTTCTTCGGAGCCCGCGCCAACTTGGCCAAAGCCTTGCTTTACGCCATCAACGGCGGCCGCGACGAGGAAGCCGGCTTGACTCCCGGCGTTCAGGTTGGTCCGGACATCGCCCCGATTACAAGCGAGTACCTTGACTACAACGAAGTCATGAAGAAGTATGACACCATGCTTGAATGGCTTGCCGGCTTGTATGTCAACACTCTCAACGCCATCCACTATATGCACGACAAATACTACTACGAGGCCGCCGAGCTTGCCCTTATCGACACAAACGTTCGCAGAACGTTCGCCACGGGAATCGCGGGCTTCAGCCACGTTGTAGACTCACTTTCGGCTATCAAGTACGCCAAAGTCAAGGTTCTTCGCCGGGACATCGACGTTACCGACAAAAAAGGAAAGCGTGTCTTCGCGCCCAACATGGCCTACGACTTTAAGGTTGAAGGCGACTTCCCCCGCTACGGCCAGGACGACGACCGCGCCGACGAGATTGCCAAGTGGCTTCTTAAGACTTTCATCGGAAAAATCAAGAAGCACCACACATACCGCAACGCCGAGCCTACAACTTCCATCCTTACAATCACTTCAAACGTGGTTTACGGAAAGGCCACCGGCGCGCTTCCCAACGGACGCCCGGCCCACGCTCCCTTCAGCCCTGGAGCCAACCCCTCTTACGGCGCCGAGACAAAGGGTCTTGTCAAGAGCTTGAACTCTGTGGCCAAAGTTCCTTACGAGTATTCTTTGGACGGAATTTCCAACACTCAGACAATCAACCCCGACGCTTTGGGACACAGCGAAGACGAGCGAGTGCAGAACTTGGTCAACGTTATGGACGGCTACTTTGAGAAGGGAGCCCACCACCTTAACGTCAACGTCTTTGGCGTTGAAAAGCTTAAGGACTGCCAAGCCCACCCCGAAAAGCCCGAATACGCCAACTTCACCGTTCGCGTTTCTGGCTACGCGGTTCGCTTCATCAACCTTACAAAGGAGCAGCAGGACGACGTTATCGCTCGCACCTGCCATGCGACCATGTAAGCGGGCATTGCGGGTTGATAATTGCAAGTCAACCCGCAGTTGCATTGACTGTAAAATGCAAAGGCTGGCGGCGCTTTCGCCGCCAGCCTTTTTTCTTTTGGAGAGAATATGATTTTTTCCGGCATAAAAAAAGTAAGGGACAAGTTCAATTTGACAGACGACGGAATGTTTGTAAAAGGAATTGTCAAAAACAGCCGAGTCCGCTTGAACGACGGACATAATTGCAAGGTTTTGCATATAAGCGCTCCGACGGAAATTTCTACGGCGGCGGGGGAGGCGTTAAAAGCCTTTTCGCAAAAACCCTACAAGGCCAAGGTTCAAGTGGACACAAATTCAGTCACTTACACATTTCTGGAAATTTTGACCCCTTATTCGGCGGAAAAAATATGCCAGGTTTTGGAAGGCGCCTCAAAAATCATTTATGACCAAAATCCGTCTTTGCCCCCGCCGGAAGAAGATCCGGCTGACGACGCCGCCAGTTCAAAAAAGGCCGTTAACGTTGGAAGCGTTGTGGCGGCAATCGGCGGAATGGTCATAGCGTTTGCGGCGCCATTTTTGCTCAAGGAATGGAGAGCCATAAAATACGCTTCGGATTTGGCCCAGTCGATTCAGTCTTCTTGTCCGGCGCAAATTGACGAATGGACAACTCTTGACAGCGCCCGCTCGTCTTTGTTCAAAGTTTACTTGGATTACACGGTTGAAGAATTTCAGGATTTGGAGGAAAACGCGGATCAAATCATAAAAGAAAATTTCATCCAAAACTTGCGGGACTCAGGCTCCAACAAGGAATTGTTTGAAAGGACCATTTGGTTCATATTGACATATAAAAATGTCGCGGGAGAGGAGCTTTTCAGCATAAAAATTGTTCCCGTGGATTACAAGTGATTTTTTTTGGAGAACTTTATGACTGACGGATACATTCACTCTATTGAATCTTTTGGCGCGGTGGACGGACCGGGAATGCGCTACATTGTCTTTACCGCCGGCTGCCCCTTGCGCTGCAAGTTTTGCCACAACCCTGACACTTGGAATATGTCCGAAGGAAAGAAAATGTCTCCCGCCGACTTGTTGGCCGACGCCGTAAAAGACCGAGCTTACTGGGGAAAAAAAGGCGGCGTTACAGTCAGCGGAGGAGAGCCGTTGGCGCAGTTGGACTTTTTGCTTGACTTTTTCACCTTAGCAAAAAAAGAAAACGTTCACACTTGCATAGACACTTCCGGCGGCCCCTTTAAGGATTCGGGCGAATGGTTTGAAAAATTTGAGGCGCTGATGCAAGTGACCGACCTTTTGCTTATGGACATAAAGCACATTGACCCCGCCGAGCATTTGGAGCTTACGGGGCAGCCCAACGACAACATAGTGAAAATGTTCCGTTACTTGGACAAAATTCAAAAGCCCATTTGGATTCGGCATGTTTTGGTTCCGGGAATCAGCGACAAGGACGAATATTTGGAAAGGACGCGGGATTTCATTCGCTCGCTGGGCAATGTTCAGCGGGTGGAAGTTCTTCCATACCATACGCTGGGAATCGCAAAATACAAGGAGTTGGGAATTCCTTACCGCTTGGAAGGCGTTCCTTCTCCCACGGCGGAAAGGGTTCAAAACGCGCGCCGCATTTTGGAATGCGACCGGTATGACGCTTGGAAAAATTAATTCGCGTCATTTTGCTATAGGAAGTTTATCCAAACGTCCGCAGTCGCGGACTTTGCAATATGACGCTTGGAAAAATTAGTTCGCGTCATTTTGCTGGCGGAAGTTTATCCAAGCGTCCGCAGTCGCGGACTTTGCAATATGACGCTTGGAAAAACTAATTCGCGTCATTTTGCTGACGGAAGTTTATTCAAACGTCCACTGGAATTTCGCGGAAAAAGCGAAAAAAATTTAGGAATTTTCTGAATTTTTGGTGAATTCTTTAAAAAAAATCCTATCTTATAGGCATGAGAAAAATATTTTTGAGCGCGCTTTTTGGCCCGCTCTTTTTTTTTCCGGCCGCGCTTTTTCCGCAAGAAATTCTTTGCAGGACAAAAAAGGCGCCGCCGCTTTTGGCAAGCCTTTATTGGTCGGCCCAAATGGAAGCGCCCAAAAACTGGAATGGAAAAATCCTTGAAGATTCTTCTTGGATTTTTTGTCACGGCTTTAAGCTGAATTTTGGGGCGCTGGAGGCAAGGCTTTTTAACTCCTGTCCAAAGACCGGCGGCGCCGATTTTTGGGCTTTGGACGGATTTGAGGCTTATGAAAAAATTTTTGACCGCCGACGCTGGAGCCTTTCTTTTGACTTGTCAAAAATTCAAAGCCAAGCCAAATGCAGGCTTTCCATTGGTTCTATAAAAGTCTACAGCAAAAAAAGGATGGCGCCCTTTTCAACAGCTGTCAGCCCCTTTGCGCCGAGCGTTTCGGACGCGGGTGTTTTGGCGGAAAGCCTTCCGTCAAAAAGTTCAAGCCCGCAAACTGACGCCTTGTATTTTTCCGCAGAGATTCCGCCGCCCGGCGCCTCCGCTTTTCAAAGCGTCCGCCTGCTGCCCTTTAGGACCGATTTTTCAATGGCCAAAAGGGGCGGCCTTAAGCAAAGCTGTCCTTTTTGGATAAGCCTTGGCGGCGGCTTTTTGGCTTCCAATTATTTTTCCCTTACAAGCGGCGTTATTTTTGGCCGGTATTTAAGCGAAGAAACTTTTATGGCGGACTTTGGCTGGATGGAAGACGTTCCAGCCAAAAGCGACTCTCTTAACAATTGCTTTGCCGCCGACATCTCCATTGAAATTCCTCACTTAAAGTGCAAGACTACGCTTGGAGCGGCTCAAAACTCTCAAAGTTTGGGCAGAACGACATTCGCGCAAGAACTTCTTTTTTCGGTTGGAAATTTTTCCCTTGCCGCCGCTTTTTTTGCAAGCGACAATTTGTTTATGGAAGAAAAAAGCCCTTACGCGGCCGCCAACGGAAAGGAATATAAAAAAAATTGGCAGGCCAAAATTTCTCCTCAGTTTTCCCGCAAGCTAAAAAGCGGAAGACGCTTGAAGGCTGGAACTTGTTTTTTTGCGGAAGAGCAAATAAAGGACTATGAAAAAAGCGGACAGCGCCGTTCAGTTGAAGGCAAGGCGGCGGCCGGCATTTCTGTGTCAAGCAAGACTGATTCAATTAAATTTACCGCGGGGCTTGGTCCTGCTTGCCTGAAAGAAATTCCAAGCCAAAAAAAGGCGCCGCCGCCCGCAAAAATCAGCGCCAACTTTTATTGCTCACATTCTTTTTTGGGGCAAAGGGGAGGCCGTCTTGCCATAAGCGGCGGCGCCTCTTTTCAGCCTGACCAAGACGAAAAAAAACGAGAATGGACGGAGCGGCTGAAAATTTCCTTCTATCCAAAAAAATCCGTTTTGTCCAGCGTTTCGATTGGGGCTTCCGCCAGCCAAAAAAACAATAAATTCAAGTTCAGTCCAAGCGCTTCCGCCGCTTTTTTGCTAAAATTCAAGGCCGTAAGCGTAAACGCCAGCGTTCAGTTTTTGGCTTCGTTTGGACAATGACATCGGATAAAACAAAAAAATTCTTTTTGCAAAAGTATTGAACAAAGGCGCGGTTTTCATTATAATTTTAAAACTATTCTTTTAAAGAAATTTTTTAAATGAGAGGTAAATATTATGGATATTTCTAAGATGAGAAATATCGGTATCAGCGCCCACATCGACTCTGGAAAGACAACTACGACAGAACGTATTTTGTTTTACTGCAACAAGATTCACCAGATTCACGAAGTTCGCGGAAAGGACGGCGTCGGCGCTCTTATGGATTCAATGGAATTGGAGCGCGAGCGTGGAATCACAATCCAGTCCGCCGCAACCCAGGTTGAGTGGAAGGGTTACACAATCAATGTAATCGACACTCCCGGCCACGTTGACTTTACCGTAGAAGTTGAGCGCTCTTTGCGCGTTCTTGACGGAGCCATTATGATTTTGTGCGCCGTCGCCGGCGTTCAGTCTCAGTCCATCACTGTAGACCGCCAGCTCAAGCGCTACCATGTACCCCGCATTGCCTTTGTAAACAAGTGCGACCGCCAAGGCGCCAACCCCTTGCGCGTTAGAATGCAGATTCGCGAAAAGCTTGGCCTCAACGCATACATGATGGAGTTGCCCATCGGTTTGGAAGACAAGCTTGAAGGCGTTGTTGACCTTATCAGCCGCAAGGCCATTTACTTTGAGGGCCACGACGGAAACGAGCTTCGCTACGCCGAAGTTCCCGCCCACATGAAGGACGACGTTGAAAAGTACCGCCAGGAATTGGTCGAGGCCGCCTCAATGTTCGACGACACATTGATGGAGCACGTTCTTGAAGGAACTGAAACAGAAGAAGAAATCATCGCCGCCATCCGCAAAGGCACTTTGGCCGAGCAGTTTGTAGGCGTTTTCTGCGGTTCCGCCCACATGAACAAGGGAATTCAGCCCTTGCTTGACGGCGTTATCCGCTACCTCCCCGATCCGACGGAAGTAAAGAACGTTGCCCTTGACTTGGACAACAACGAAGCGGAAGTTGAATTGGTTTCCGACGACAACAAGCCGACCGTGGCCTTGGCGTTCAAATTGGACGACGGCCAGTACGGCCAGCTTACATACACCCGCGTTTATCAGGGCCGCATCGTAAAGGGCGAAGAGCTTTACAACACAAGAAGCCGCAAGCGCTTTAAGGTTGGCCGCCTTGTCCGCATGAACTCCAACCAAATGGAAGACATTAACGACGCGGGCGCCGGCGACATCGTGGCCTTGTTCGGCGTTGACTGCGCTTCCGGCGACACATTCACTTCAGGCGGATTGAACGTTTCAATGGCCTCTATGTATGTTCCCAACCCGGTTATCTCTCTTTCAATCAAGCCCAAAGACAAGAACGCCGCCGCGCAAATGTCAAAGGCCTTGAACCGCTTTACAAAGGAAGACCCCACTTTCCAGACTTACATGGATCCGGAATCAAACGAAACCATCATCAAGGGAATGGGCGAGTTGCACCTTGCCGTTTATGTAGAACGAATGAAGCGCGAATACAAGTGCGAAGTTGAGACGGGCGCTCCTCAGGTAGCCTACCGCGAGACAATCACAAAGCGCGCGGACTTCAACTATACTCACAAAAAGCAGACCGGCGGTTCGGGACAGTATGGCCGTGTGGCCGGCTTTATGGAGCCTTGCGAAGACAAAGAGTACGAGTTTGTTGACTCTATCAAGGGAGGAGCCATTCCCAACGAATACATTCCTTCTTGCGACAAGGGCTTCAAGCGCGCCATGCAGCAGGGCTCTTTGATTGGAGCGCCGGTTGTAAACGTTCGCTGCACAATCAACGACGGTCAGTACCACCCTGTAGACTCAAGCGACATCGCCTTCCAGACAGCCGCCATCGGCGCTTTCCGCGAAGGTTACGCCAAGGCCGGCCCTTGCATTTTGGAACCGATTATGAAGGTTTCAATTTCAGGCCCCACAGAGTTTCAGGGAAATATGTTCGGCCTTATCAACCAGCGCCGCGGCGTCATCATTGACACAACCGACGAAAACAACACTTCAACTGTAAACGCTGAAGTTCCCCTTTCTGAAATGTTCGGCTTCTCCACAATCCTTCGCTCTTCAACACAGGGCAAGGCGGAATTCACAATGGAATTCCTCAAGTATGGAAAAGTTCCTAACGCTGTTTCTGACGAGTTGCAGAAAAAGTATCAGGAAGAGCGCAAAGCCGCTCAAAAGTGACAGCTAAAAGTGGCATTTTGCCACTTTTAGCTACGAGAATTGACCGCTTTGCGTTCAATTCTCGCGTATGTTTTAGCAAACTTTATATTAAGGATTAACTATTATGGATAAGAACGATTTGTATAAATCAAGCCCCATCCGCTTTTTTGAGGGAGCCTCTAACGGCGGCCTTAAAGAAGGCGAGCTTGGATTGATTACGGCAAAAAAAGGATTGGGCAAAACTTCCGTCTTGGTTCAGTTTGGAATGGATTCTCTTTTGGCCGGAAAGCCTTTGGTTCACGTTTCATTTGACCAGCATTCGTCAAACGTCATTTCTTGGTACTCAAGCGTGTTCAGCGAAATTGCCAAGAAAAAGAACATTGCCAACGCTTCTGAGCTTAAGGACGAAATCATGCGGGACCGCACGATTTTGAACTTCAACCAAGAGTCTTTCACTTTGCCCAAAGTCATCAACACAATCGGCGCCCTCAAAAGCGGCGGAATCAACGTTCAGTCGTTGGTAATTGACGGCTTGGATTTGGACAAGATTTCCAAGAACGACATCGCCGCCGTCGCCGACTTTGCCAAGGAAGAAAAAATTACAGTTTGGTTCAGCGACACAAAGGAAAGCAACAAGTTGCTTGACAGCGTCCGCTCCGAAATTGTTTCATACTTTGCCATCGTTGCCCACATCGAGGCCGCCGGCGGAAACTTGAGCTTGAACGTTCTTAAAGAGCGCTCAAACGAAAATTCCGGCAGCGTCAATTTGGATTCCAAGACAATGTTAATGACAAAATAAGAAAAAACGACGCTTTAAGCGCGTTTTTTTCTTGGCGATTTTCAAAACTGATGGCTTTTGCCGCAGTTTAAAATCGCCTAAAAAAGCCGACTTTAGCAAGCGGCTTTTTTTTTATTTGCGGATTTGGCGGCAGTTCCTAGTTGTCGTTTTTCTACGGCATGAAGAAGGACTTGAAATTTCTTGGGCCTTAGTTTCCCCTTAGGTAATTGGCGGAAACAGGAAATTCAAAGTAAGTGTCAGGATAAGGCTCGTCCTTTAGCGTAAAGTGCCACCATTCGCAGTCAAGGGGAAGAAAGCCGTTGGCGGCCATGATTTTTTGCAGGGTCATGCGGTTGTTCCTCTGCTCGTCGGTGATGTCATGGCAGTCGGGATGGGACTTTGGGCTAAAAAGGTCAAAAGGGCTTCCCATGTCAACTTCCTTTCCGCTTTGCATGTCCAAAAGGGTAAGGTCAACGGCGGCGCCCCTGGAATGGCTGGATTTTTTGGCTATGTAGCCTTTGTCAAAAAGCTCTTGCTTTTGCAGGTCGGGATAAAAGTAGGGCTTCATGCGAATGTCCTGCTCGTCAATGGCCCAAAGTGTAAAATGCCTTACGGCGCGAACCGGCCTGTAAGCGTCAAAGATTTTCAAGCGGAAGCCCAAGGCGTTGAATTCGGAGCTGGCGGATTTTAGCGCCCGGGCGGCTTCCTTTGCAAGAAGGGCGCAAGGCTCCTCGTAGCCGTCAATCCGTTCGCCCACAAAATTATAGGTGGAATGGTAGCGGATTTCTTGCACAATTTGGGGAATGTAGTCCGCCAAAAGCACAAAGCCCGAAGCGTCTCCCGCGTCCTTTTTTGAATAAGAGCTCATTCTTTTATTATAACGAGGAGGCGACTTTTTTTCTAGAGAAAAACTGGAGCGAAGCCTTGTAAAAACAAAAAAAAGGCCTTATACTGTTAGAATGTCATTTTACTGGGAGGAAAACGCGCGCGCCCTTTTGCTCGCGCTTCAATGCGCCAGCATAGCGGGCTTGTTCGCGGAAAGTTGGATTGTTTTCAGCAGGCTAAAAAAAGCGCCCATAGCGTATTTGTTCTTAAGCTGCGTCGCCACACTTTTGGCTTGCGTCGGCTACCTTTTTCAACTGCTTTCAACAAATCAAGAGGCATACATCACGGCCCTCATTTTTTCTTACTCCGGGCGGGCGTGGATAACTTTCTTTTTGTTTTTGTTCACATTTGAATTTTGCAAGATAAAAATTCCTTCGCCGGTAAAAAATATTTTGACGGCCTGTCAAATGGCCATTTACTTTTCGATTATGACCCTTACAAGGCACCGCCTGTATTACACATGGTTTTCTTTTTCAACGGACAAAATTTTTCCCCGCCTTTCCCACGGAAACGGAATTGTCCATCACATTTTCATGACGCTGCAAGTCCTTTACATTGTCATAGGCTTTACCTGCCTTTTTGTCGCCTTAAAAAAGCAAAAGAACGCCGCGGAAAAAAAACGAATATTGATAGTAATCGTCGCGCTTTTGATTGAGCGCGCCTTTTTTGCAATACGAATGTTCAAGCTGCTGGCCATAACCGAAATTTTTGACGTGACCACAATCGGCTACTTTTTGGGAATGCTTGCAATGCTCATAGCGTTTTTCAGATACGACCTGCTTGGCGCCAAGGAAATAGCGCGGGACTTTATCATAGACCGCATTTCCGAAGCAATAATAGCCACCGACACCAAGGGCAACGTCCAATACTTCAACAAGCCGGCCGGGGAACTTTTTCCAAGCCTTGAAAATGGCGACAGCGGCGCGGTCAAAGAAATCCAGGAGGCCATCGCCAGCGGAAGCAGCCTTAGCCTCAACAAAAGAATTTACACGGCGGAAGAGAGCGACTTGACGCGGAATGACAAAGTTCTTGGAAAACTTTACGCGCTTGTGGATTCCACTGAACATTACGAAAGGTTCAGAAAAGAAAAAAACATTTTGCAAATGGAAATCAGGCTTGACCCTATGACAGGCCTTTACAACAGAAAAGGAATGGAGCATTTTTCCGAAAGCGTTTGCAAAGAAGCCCTTGAAAGCGGAAAGGCGCTTTTGCTTTGCATTTGCGACATGAACGGCCTAAAAAACATAAACGACAATTACGGCCACAAAGAGGGCGACCTTGCCATAAAGAAAATCGCGCAAATAATAAAAAATTCCATCGAAGAAAAGGACATGGCCTTTAGGTTGGGCGGCGACGAATTCTTGATTCTAGGCCTGCGGGAAAACTGCGCCCGCGCCAAGGCCGCCTTTAGAAAAAAAATTGAAAGCGCCATAAAAGCCGCCAACAAAGATTCCGGCCTGCCCTACAGCGTTGACATGAGCTACGGCCCTTTGGTTCAAAAGCTAACAGGCGCTCCCAACGAATTTTCCGACATGATGAAATCTTCCGACGAATTGATGTACGAAATGAAAAAGAAGCGGGACAAGCACATAAGGCTTCCCCTAATAACTCTTAATTGAAGCCGGCCAAAAACCGCCGCGCTCTTGCCTTGACCGCGAGGCGGGAGTTTGATTTTTGTTTTTTCAATCGCCGCCAAGTTTTTAGGCGGACTTTATCGTTTTGAATCCGCTGAATAAAACTTGTAAACTTTTTCAAAATGTTTTTGGAAAAGTTCCAAAAAGTCTTCGCTTTTGGCTTTTGTCACGGCCTCGTAGTCTTCTGAAAGCGCTTCGCCCGCGTCAAGGCTTTTAAGGCCCTCCGCCCGCGCTTGGTCGATTTTTTTTGCCAAAACTTTCGCCGCGCCTGTGTTGCTGTCTGAATCTAAAAAAGCGCTTTTTAGCCACAGGCTTTTTATCGAATCCAAGGCCGTGAAAGCGCTTTTTGGGACCGACTCTTTGTTTTTTGGGGAAATCTCTTCCTTTAATTTTAAAAGCGCTTTTTCCAAAACGGCGTCCGCGTCCGAAATGTATTTGACGTTAAAAAATGTCATGGCTCCAAAAGAAAGGAGGGGGCTTTTTTCTTCAAGGCGCGCGGACATTTTTTGATAGCGGCTTTCGGCGGAAAACTCTTTTTGGCAAAGAAATAAAAGACGGGTTAAAAGCGCGTCAAAAAGCGCCGCGTCTTTTTTGTCCGTTGGCGCCAAAAAGCAATACTGAACCGGGTCGGCGAAGTCTGTGGTGGGAATCAAGACGGCGGGTCTGGGGCCTGCCTTGTCCGCGCTGATGTCGGTCAAAAAAGTGTGGTTTATTTTTACCCGCTGGGAGTTTTTTGCCGGCGCCTTTGCTTGCTCATAAATTTCTTTTTCAATCCATTCCGAAGAAAGGCTTCCAAAAACTTCCTGGGCTTTTTCAAAAAAATCGTCGGCGGAAAAATTTCCCGCTCCGATTATTTCCAAGCGGCCTGCGTCAAGAAGTTTTGCGTAGGCTTCCAAAACTTGGTTGAAAGAAAGGCCTTTTAATATTTCCTGCTTGCCGGAATAAAGCGCCCGGCAAAGGCCTTGCTTGCAAAAGGCTCTGACGGCGGCTCCGTAAAGTTGGAGGGGCATGGCGGAAGTCTTTATTATTTGGGCGCTTTTTCGGCTGGAGATTGCGCGGTCAATGTCGGTTGGAATTATTTCGCTAAAAATCAAGGCTTCTCCAAGGCATTCCAGCGCGGCGGCTTCGTCGCCCAAAAGACATTCAATTGTCACTAGTCCGCTTGTGTCGCCGGTCTGCCATGAAAGCCTTGGAAAGCCTTTCATTTGTCCCCTTTGAATTTTTTCCGCGCAAGCTTTTCTTGCGTTGGCGGCCAAAACGCTTTCCAAGACGGCCTCAAGGCCCATTTGACTTTGGGCGCTTTCAGCCTCTCCGCCCTTTATGTAAAGGCTGACGGAACTTGCGGAACTTTGTCTTTTTGTCAGCGTGTGGACAAGGATGGAATTTGAAAGCGCCCGGCTTTTTGAATTTTCCTTGACGCTTTGAACAAAGTTTGGATCGTTAACGGAAAGGCCTTCAAAGCCCGCGTCTTTTTCTTCGGTTTTTTCAATTGATTCTTTTATTGCGGCGAACATTTTTTGCGCGTGCCAAGAGGCGTTTTTTTGCGTCACGCTTTCAAAGCCTTCTTTTTTAAATGAAAGGGCCAAAGGAGAATACGATTTTGCGTTCAACAAAAAAAACTCAAAAGGCTCTTCCGCTAAAAGAGCCGATTTTAACTCTTCATATTCTTCAGCCTTGATTTTTTGCGGCCGGGCCAAAAAGCGCTGGACAAGGCTTTTTGCGTCTCCCCTTTGGCCGCTTTGCTCGTAGACTGTTTTTGCGATTCCGTCCACAGCCCAAAATTGTGAAAGCAAATTCATAAAGGCTCTGGGGCTTCCGGCGTTCAATTCAAAGTCCATGCAAAGAAAATTTTTTGCCGCCTTAAATTCCTCTTCTGTAAAATCCGCTATTTTTTCCTTCGCGAGCCTTTCAAACAAAAGCGCCTGTTCAAGATGGTTGGCCTTTGACTTTTCCAAAAGGCTTTGGATTATCAGGCGGCTTGAATCGCTTTTATGCGCGGCATCCGCGTTGATGTAATCGCTTCCGCGAATGTTCAAGGCTTCTTCTTCCGTCAAAGATTTTTTTAGCGCGGAAAAACTTTGGTTCAATATGACGGCGGCGATGTCCGCTTCTTCCATGGAAAGGCTTGTCCATTCAAAAACCGCCTGCTCCATGTCCGGCGAAAGCTCCGGGTCGGACAAGATGAATTTTTTTTGCCCGCCGTCATAATCTTTGTCGGTCCGGCCGCTTTCTTCTTGGACGGGAAGGCTTTGAGACGGCGGATAAAGGCCAAAAGTTTTTTCGGCAAGAAAAAGGGCGACCTCTTTTTTTATGGCTCCTGTCACAAAAAGCGCGGAGTTTTGCGGCGAATAATAGTTTCTTGCCATTTCGGTCAATATGCCCCGCGCTTCCGAAAGGCTTTGCTTTTGGAAAAGCGCCGGATATATTCCGCTGTCATGCTTCCAGGGCGACTTAAAAAAAACGCGGGAGTCTATGGCGCCGTTGATGAAGCCTTCCGCGCTGAAAGCGTTTTTGGCCGCCTCTTCCTTTGCGGCCTTTAATTTTTTTTCAAGTTCTTGGTCTGAAAAAATCGGAGCGAAGGCGCAAAC
This sequence comes from uncultured Treponema sp., assembly GCA_937902125.1. Classification (GTDB taxonomy): domain Bacteria; phylum Spirochaetota; class Spirochaetia; order Treponematales; family Treponemataceae; genus Treponema_D. Next base: position 2,922 of record CALDIB010000025.1, on the reverse strand, counting down.
CGAAAGTTCCCTAAAAATTTCTTGGCATTCGGCAGGGCTTGCCAAAATTGAATGGCGGGCGCTGTCCGCCCCGCATTCGCTTTCCAAGCCGTCCAAAAGCCATTCGCCGTTTTGACCGCCTGTATAAAGGCCGGCCTTTGAAAAGAGCGAAGCGCAAAGGGGCGCGAAGCCGGCCGTTTTTGCGCTTTGGCAGGAAAAGCCCGCCTTGGCGCTGTATTCAATTTGAACCGTGGGCGCGGAAAAATCCTCGTAGACAAAAACAGTCATTCCGTTTGAAAGAACATATTGAGAAAAATTTTCAGGCGGCTCCAGAGAGAATGACTTGGCCAAAAAAAGGGCGGCCGCGAAAATAAAAAATTTTTTTAAAAATGCTTTTTTCATTTCTTCTATATATTAATTGAACTTTGAATTGATTTCAATATAAAAAGATGATACAATGCTTGAATATGGTTCAAATTACCCGCGCCAAAAATAAATCCGCAAAGACGGCCTTTCCAAAAGAGCTTGTCAAAGGCCGCAGGCCTCTTTTTCCGGAAGAAATCGAAGTTCTAAAAAAAAATCTGAACAGTTCCGAAAAATCGGACTGGAGCAATGTTCTTGTGACTGAGGGAGAGTTTGACCCGGCCTTGGTTCACGGCTCCAGGTTTTCCGGCTTTGTGATTTTGGGAGCCTTGAGGCCTTCAATTTTAAAATACCATGACCTTGAGCTGGAATGCGGAATCTACAATTCAAAGTTGCGGGATGTGGCCACTGGCGACGACAACGCCATTCACAATGTGGCCTATCTTGACAATTACCGCCTTGGAAACAGCGTCATTCTTTTTAACATTCAAGAAATGTCCTGCACAAAACATTCAAAATTTGGAAACGGAGTTTTAAAGCGGGGGGAAAGCGAAGACGTTCGCGTTTGGATTGGAGTGGCCAACGAAAACGACGGCCGCGCTGTTTTGCCCTTTGAATCCATGATTCCGGCGGACGCTTACTTGTGGTCAAGGAAGCGGGGCGACAAGGCCCTTTTAAAGCGCTTTGTGGAATTGACGGAAAAAGGAAATTCAAAAGAATGGAACTCCTTTGGAACTGTCGGAAACGATGTCGTCATAAAAAACACCGCGCTTTTAAAGGACGCGAAAATCGGAGACTCGGCCTACATCAAGGGCGCCTTTAAGCTTAAAAACATAACGGTTTTGTCAAGCCAAGAAGAGGAAAGTCAAATAGGCGAGGGCGTTGAAATGGTCAACGGCATTATGGGCTACGGAAGCCGGGTCTTTTACCAAGCCGTCGCTGTCCGCTTTGTTCTTGGCCGCAACTGCCAGCTAAAGTACGGCGCCCGCCTTTTAAATTCTGTCTTGGGCGACAATTCCACCGTGTCTTGCTGCGAACTTTTAAACAACTTGATTTTTCCTTTCCACGAGCAGCACCACAACTCTTCGTTCTTAATCGCCACAACCGTCATGGGCCAGTCCAACATCGCGGCGGGCGCGACAATCGGCTCAAACCACAATTCTAGAAGTCCAGACGGCGAGATTATCGCCGGCCGAGGATTTTGGCCGGGCTTGTGTTCCGACTTCAAGCACAACTCAAAGTTCGCCTCTTTTGTTTTGGCCAGCAAGGGCTCCTACCAGCATGAGTTGAACATAAGCTACCCATTTTCCCTTGTGGCGGCTTGCGGAGAGAACGAGCCTGTTCAAATAATGCCCGCCTATTGGTTCATGTTCAACATGTTCGCCATCGCGAGGAACAATTACAAGTTTAAAAAACGGGACGCCCGCGTTCATAAAATTCAACATATAGAAACTGACCCTTTGGCGCCGGACACCATGCAGCAAACGCTTCCCGCGCTGGAACGCTTGATTGAGCTTACAAAAGATTATTTGGAAAGCGCCGGCCTTGAAAGCCTTGTGACGGCAAAAGGGGAGGCGCAAAAATTGCAGGCGGCCAAAGACTTTCTGCACCAAAATCCAAACGCGGAATTTGAGCTTAAGGACGAGCGCTGCCAAAAGAAATTTGGCGCCGTGATTCTAAAGCCGGTCAAGGCTTACAAGGAATACAGAAAAATCGTCAAGTATTTTGCCGCCCGAAGCCTTGTGGAATTTTGCGGGGTTCACAAAATAAAAAGGCTTTCTTCCGCCGCCATTGAAAAAATCATGGCTCTTGACCTTTACGAAAAATGGACAAACGCCGGCGGGCAAATTATTCCGTCAAAAAAAGTTGACGAGCTTTGCGCAAAAATCAAGTCCAAGAAAATAAATTCTTGGGAGGCCGTCCATAAATTTTACGACGCTTGCCAAGAATCTTACGGCGACTGGAAGGCCCGTTATTCGGTTTACTTGCTTGAACGTTTGTATTCAAAAAAAATCGGAGAATGGACAAAGGAAATTTTTTCCGACATCGTTTCCGACGTCACCATTGTTTCAAACGACATGCTTTCCGATTCCTACTATTCGCGAAAAAAAGATTACGACGATCCTTTCCGCCAAATGACTTACGGAGACAAGGAAGAAATGACCGCCGTTTTAGGTTCCTTGAACGACAACGCCTTTTTGCGGGATTTGAAAATTCAGACAAAGGAATTTAACGAGCGCCTTTTGGACGTTTTTGGAGAAAAAAAATGAAAAGAGTCGCCATTGTCACCGGGGCCTCCAGCGGCCTGGGAGCGGAATTCGCGCGGCAGTTGGGCGCCCAGCCTTGCGCCGACGAGATTTGGCTTTTGGCGCGCCGCCTTGACCGCCTTAAAGAAATTGAGGGAGCCCAAAATCAAGAGCGAAAAAATAATCCGGCCTTGCCCTTGGCTCGCTCCTTTGAAATTGACTTGGCAGGCCGCGCCGGGCTTTCGGCGTTCAAAGCCTTGCTTGACGCGGAAAAAGCCATTGACGGCGACGAAGGCTTTGTCATTTCTGTCTTGGCCAACAACGCTGGCTTTGG
>CALDIB010000024.1 GCA_937902125.1 uncultured Treponema sp. | reverse complement strand
AGCGCTCGTTTGTGATGATGCTTTCGGCGTCGTCGTCAAGCTCTTTTTCAGCGGCCTTTATGTCGCCTTCCACATGGGAAAGAGTTTCGGCGCTGATTTTTAAGGATTCCAAAACCTTGTCGTCGCCTTCAAAAATCTTTATGGCGTACCAACGCTGCCGCTCTTCGGGAAGATCATGAACGACGGCCTCTTCGATATGGGCGATGGCGTGCTCAACAGGGCCGGAGAAAGAATGCTGGGGAACTGTCTTTGTGTCTTGGGCGGCTTTGATGGCAGCTTCGGCAGCCTCCATAACTCCGTCCCCCTTGAGCGCGGAAATCTCGACGATTTTGCATCCAAGCTGGCGGGAAAGCTCCGCCACGTCTATTTTGTCGCCGGCCTTTTTTACCAAGTCCATCATGTTTAAGGCCACAACAACAGGAATGCCAAGCTCCACAAGCTGGGTTGTAAGATACAAGTTGCGCTCAAGGTTTGTGGCGTCAACGATGTTCAAAATTGCGTTGGGCCGCTCGCCAACCAAGTAGTTTCTGGCGACGACTTCTTCCAGCGTATACGGCGAAAGCGAATAAATGCCGGGAAGGTCGGTTACGGTAACTCCGTCGTGCTTTTTAAGCTTTCCTTCTTTTTTTTCTACAGTGACTCCAGGCCAGTTTCCCACAAATTGGTTTGAGCCTGTCAACGCGTTAAAAAGCGTCGTTTTTCCTGAGTTTGGGTTTCCTGCAAGGGCAATTCTTATGTTCATATTTGTTTCTCCTTATAATACGGCTGTTCGCGCGAGTTTGGGCGCGAGCGCGAATGTTGCCGCTTATGCGGCGTCCGCAAGTTATTGGCATGCGTTCGCTTTTTTCGCCGCTACTCTACCTCTATCATTTCCGCGTCGGCCTTTCTTAAAGAAAGCTCGTAATTTCTAACGTTCACTTCGATTGGATCTCCCAAAGGAGCGACTTTTCTGACAAAAATCTCAACTCCTTTTGTGACGCCCATGTCCATGATGCGCCTTTTTACGGCGCCCTCTCCATGCAAGCGGACGACTTTGACAGTGTCTCCCACTTTTGCTTCACGCAAATTTTTCATATTCTACCTCCAAATTATGACTGCTGAATTTTAAAAGCCAAAGCGATGCTAAAAAAAATTTTGGCGCGACAAAACGAGCCCCCGCAAGGCCATCCGGCGACAAAAACGCCGATTCCTTAAAAAAAGAGCTCCAATGGTCAAACCATTATTTTTCGGGCTAAATCTTCGTTTATGGCGATTCTCGCCTCTTTTACGCGGACGATTACGTTTCCGGCCAAAGAGTTCACAACGGATACAGTTCCGCCCACATTAAAGCCAAGGTTTTCCAAATGGCGCTTGACTTCTTCGCTTCCGCCGATTTTTTTTATGATTTGAGGCTTTTCTTTTTCAGCCAATACAAGCGGCATCAATTTTAGTTCTCCTAAATTAGCGGCCATTATTATAGTTTAGTCGCTGTAAAAAATAGTTAGATTTTACTAACTATTTTTCATAATACTGAACATCCATACAAAAGTCAATATAGATTTTATTTTGTTAATTGTATATAATAAAAGTTATCTAACACTAACAAAAAACATACGGAAGGTGTCTATGTTCGCAAAAAAAACTTTCATAAAAAAAACGGCGCTTCTTTTAGGGGCCGCCCTCTTGATTTTTTCTTCCTGCGCAAAAAAAGCGGGGACGGGGCTTTCGGACGGAACTTTTCGAGGACGAGGGGCCGGACGTAACGGTCCTATTGTTGTTGAAGTGACCGTAAAGGACGGAAAGGCAACGGAGGCGAGAATAGTCGAAGAGCAAGAGACGGAGGACATCGGTTTTCCCGCGGAGGCTGAAATAATCGAGGAATTCTTAAATTACGAAGGAAACACAGACATAGACGTTGTGTCCGGAGCGACTCTCACGTCCAACGCGCTAATTTCCGCGCTTCAAGCGGCTCTCGACGCCTCCCATGGAGTTGTTGAGGCAAAAGAAAAGTTCACTGACACTGAGACCGACATTGTGGTAATCGGAGCGGGAGGCGCGGGACTTACGGCAGCGACAGAGGCGGCGCTAAACGGCGCGAAAGTGATTGTACTTGAAAAAGCCGGCATTGCGGGCGGAAACACAAATTCTTCCACAGGCGGACTTAACGCAAGCGAAACCTCCGTTCAAAAAAAACTTAGAATAGAAGATTCAAACAAGCAGTTTTTTGAGGACACCATGAGGGGCGGCCATTACAAGAACGCCCCCGCTCTTGTCCGAACGCTGGTGGAAAATTCCGCCTCCATTGTGGACTGGCTTCAGTCCGACGACATAGGCGCGGACCTAAGCGACGTAGGAATTATGGGCGGCTCAACGAACAAAAGGACCCACAGGCCCGCAGGCGGACAGGCGATCGGAAGCCATCTTGTTCCAAAGCTCTACGACGCGGCAAAAAACGCCGGCGCGGAAATCCGCCTTAACAACGCCGTGATTGACGTCATGGAAAAAAACGGAGGGGCAGCCGGAGTCAAGGTTCGCAACGAGACGGGAAGCTACACAATCAAGGCCAAGGCGGTGATCATAGCCACAGGAGGTTTTGGCGCAAACCAAAAGATGATTGAAAAATACCGAAGCGACTTAAAGGACTTTCCGACAACAAACGTCAAGACAACGACAGGAGACGCATTCGCTTGGCTTGAAAAATTTGACGCGAAGCTGAGGCTGATGGAGGAGATTCAAACGCACCCGTCCGTAGTCCCGGGAAAAGGCATTTTAATTACGGAGGCGGTTCGCGGAAACGGAGCCATAATGATAAGCCATGAAGGAAAGCGCTTTGTGAACGAGCTGGACACACGGGACGCGACCTCCGCGGCAGTTCTCGCGCTGCCAGAAAAAAGGGCCTACATATTCTTTAATCAGGACGTGAGAAAATCCTTAAAGGCGATTGAAGGATACGCCAAGGCCGGCCTTCTTACAAGCGGAAAGACTGTGGACGAAATTGCCAAAAAATTGGACATGGATTCCGCCGCTCTTTCAGACAGTTTAAGAAAATACAACGAGGCGCAAAAAAGCGGAATTGACAAGGAATTCGGCAGGGCCGACATGCCGCGAAGCCTTGAAGAAGGCCCTTTCTACGCTGTTGAAATTGAGCCCGCGATCCATCACACCATGGGCGGAGTTGAAATAAACGAGCGCGGCCAAGTCATGAACGAAAAAGGCGAAGCGGTTCCCGGCCTTTACGCCGCTGGCGAAGTTACAGGCGGAGTTCACGGCGACAACAGACTGGGCGGAAACGCTGTCGCCGACATAACGATTTTTGGAAAGATTGCGGCCGACTCCGCTTTGAAAGACATCGGACTGCGGCCCTAACTTTTTACAAGCGAGCCTTCTTCCATGAGATAAACTTCGTCCGCGTAATCTTTTGCAAAGGCCTCATGGCTTACAAGAAGGACGGACTTTCCGCTGTCCGCGATTTTTCTTAACAGTTCCAAAACGATTTTCGCGTTCTCGTTGTCAAGGTCGTCCGTAGGTTCGTCCGCAAAAATGAAATCGCAGTCAGTGACAAGGGCGCGGGCCACCGCCATTCTTCGCATCTCGCCGCCGGAAAGCTCCTGCATTCTTGAAGAGGCAAGATGCGAAATTCCCGCAAGGTCCAAAAGCCCTTTCGCCTTCTCCTCATAACCTCCGCTGTCTCCGTAGATGGAAGCAGGAACAAGGACGTTTTGCATCACGGTCAAAGAGTAAAGGCCAGTCTGCCCTTGGGGAATCACGCCAAAATGACGGTTCCTGAATCGGGAAAGCTTTTCGTCGGGCAAAGAAAACAAGTCCGCGCCTTTTTTTTCAAATTCGTCAAAATTCTCCGCCAAAAGCCGCCCAGAACTAGGCTTTAAAAGCCCCGCCATCATATAAAGCAAGCTGCTTTTCCCGCTTCCAGAACGGCCGCAGACTTCAACAAGCTTTCCTTTTTCCAAGGAAAAATCCAAGGGCTTCACCGCCTCAAAATGGCTCGCCATTTTTGTGACGCGCCTGTATTTTTTGCTTATACGTTCCGCCTTTAAAATCATATCCGCCATTTAGTTTCCGTCCCTTATAACAGCTCCTGCGTCAACCTTGGAAATTGACCTTGCGGAAAAGCTTGACGCCATGCATCCAAAGAAAACTGAAGCCGCAAGCGACAAAAGAGCGAGCGCTGTCATAACGGCGGCTTTTGGAAGCAAAAAAGGAAGTCCAATCGCATTTTTTATTAGCGAATGGAAGGGAAATATGCATAGCGAGGCAAGGGCCGTTCCGCAAACGCCGCCAGCCGCATTCAAAAGCAAGGATTCCGCCATGACAAGCCTGGAAAGTTTTTTCTCGCTCGCTCCCATGACGCGAAAAACGGCGAATTCTTTTTTTCTTTCTCCAGTTATAAGAGTCGAAACGACAATCAGCATCACTAGGCACAAAAGCCAAATCACAACGGAAAGAACCGCTATTATCTTTGAAAAGCTTGCAAGGCTGTCCGCAATTGCGCTTGTCATGCTTTTCGCCTTTACCGCCTGAGTCTTTCGAACCTTTCGCTGAATCAAACTTGCGACATCGTCTATGTCATAGCCGTCCTTCGCCTTCACCATGATTGTGGAAATCATCTTGTCTGAATATTTTCTGTCAGCTAACGGCCAGCCTATTTTTTCCGCGGCTTTCGCCATCAGCGCGATGGTTTCCATATTGGCAAAAACCGCGTTGTCAAGGCCTGTTCCGGTTTCGTCCAGTTGGGCGGCGATTGTCCAAAGTTGGTCAAAAAATTTTAGCTTTCCGCTTGCCGAGAGATTGACCTTGCTTCCGATTAGAATCTCGCCGGTTTGAAGCGTTCCTGAAAAAGTCTGTCGGACCCAAGGCTGAATTGTAAAGTCGGTCCGAGGATCAAAGCCCACAAGTTGAAGCGAAATGGAGCAGCAACCGGCGTTCATCGTACACATGTAAACTTGAGGAGAAACTTTTTCGACGCCTTCCACCGCCAAAACCTTGTCCAGGGCAGATTTGGGCATGTAAAAAAAAGTCCTGTTGCCCTGGGCAAGAATCGTGTCGGCGGAAACTTTTGTCCTGGCCTCATACGGAACTACAATTATGTCCGCGCCAAGACGGCGCTCAAGGCTTTTAAGTCCGTTCCGCAAGCTGGACAGCATCAAAGCTCCGCCGAAAAGTGAAAATGAAAGCAAGACAGAAAAAACAAAGAGAGACGAGCTTCTGCCCTTCTTTCCCACGACATTTAAAAAAGGAAGGGAGGAGAATTTCATTTCTTTATGGCGGAAAAAATTATGTCAACGACAGAAAGGGCGAAAATCGCAATGGCAATAATCAGCGCGGCGGGGCGGGTCGCGCTCCAGCAACGCATGTCTTTCATCGCGCACATTCTGACCAAAACGCCTGGAACAAGAATCGTCACAATTGAAAATGGGATGAAGGCGATTGAAAGCCCAGTCCTTATGTCTTTAGGAAGAAAAAACCGCGCCAGCGACGCCGCGGAAAAAGCCGCGCCCAAGGCGACAATCATGTTTCCCGCCCAATGGCAGAGCATCCATGAGCCGTCCGCTTTAGGTCCGCAAGGATGAAAGAGGAACGCCGCTCCCAAACAAAGAAACAAAGACAAAAACGCAAGCGCGATGTCAACAAACCCAATTTTCTTCATGTCATAACCTCACTTTTTTTCAGTTTGAATTTTTTATTTCGCGGGAAACCCTTCCGTGCTCAAGAACCACAGTCCTTTCCGCCACTTCCGCAACCTCGGGGTCATGGGTGACGACGACGATTGTCCTTCCCTCTTGGTGAAGCTTTTTAAAGATTTCTATCACCATGCTTTGGTTTGCCTCGTCAAGGTTTCCGGTCGGCTCGTCCGCCAAAATAAGCTGGGGATAGTTTATTAGCGCCCGCGCGATGCAAACTCTTTGCTGCTCTCCGCCGCTTAATTGGCTTGGAAGATGTTTCGCGCGCTCGGCGAGTCCTACGCGCTCCAAAGCCTCCATGGACTCCTTTTCATCGGGCAGGCTGTGATAATACTGGGCCATCATAACGTTTTCCACAGCCGTAAGATAATTTACAAGATGGAACTGTTGGAACACAAGCCCTATTTTATTGCGGCGGATTGTGGTGAGACTGCGCGCGCTTTCGTTTGTAATGTCAACTCCGTCCAAAACAACCTTTCCGCTTGTGGGCTTGTCCATGCAGCCGATGATGTTCATCATGGTTGACTTTCCGCTGCCGGAAGGCCCCATTATGGCCACCCACTCGCCTTTTTCCACGTCAAGGCTCACATTTTGCAAAGCCTTGACCGTTCCGCCTGAATATATTTTAGAAATGTCTTTTATTTCAAGCAACGCCATTTTATTCCTCCAGAATATTTTTCATTCGCCTTTTAAAACCAACGCAGGGTCAACATCTGTCGCGCTCTTTATGGGAAGCAAACAAGCCAACGCCGTGATTGCGACAGAAACAAAAATTGTCAGCGGAATCAAAAGCGGCTGGAAAGAAATTGAGCGGCCAAAAACATTGACGCTCACAGCCTGCGCGAATGCAAATCCAAGGACAATTCCCAAAAAGCCCCCCATTCCTCCAAGCGCGATTCCTTCGCCAAGAAAGTCCAGGACAATGCTGCGGTTCTTGGCTCCAAGGGATTTTTTCAATCCGATTTCCTTTCTGCGTTCCGCGACAACCGCCATCATTGTTGTGGCGACGCAAACCATTGTAAGAGCGAGGACAACAAGAGTCACAATCCATACAAGGGCCTGAAGTTTTTTAAGAACGGCCCCTTCGCTTTTTGTAACCCGCTTTACAAGGCGGCTCCGAATTTCTTCCACGCCATATTCTATTTTTGAGGCTATCTCCTCCAGTTCATCCGCGCTCGCGCTTATGGAACATTCGGCGACGTCAAAAACGCCGTCGTCCTGCATCAGCGACTCAAGGGCGCCTATGTTCATATAAACTCGCTCCTCCTCTCTTCCGCCGGTTTGAAGAATTCCGCTCACAAGAAATTTCTTTTTAAACTCATTTCCAAAAACGTCAACGCCAACAAGCTCAATCTCGCCGCCAACTTTCGCCGCCAGAGTTTGGCTTACAGTTTGTCCTAAAAGAACTTCGTCATCTTCAACAGGATAGTCACCGTTTACGCCCCAATAAGGACGAGTTTTTTTAACGGAATCAAAATCAACGCCGCCCGCGGTAAAAGGAAGCCTGTTCAGCCGCACGGTTTCGTAGCGGTAGGCGGCGGCTCCCACAAGCTGATTTTTCGGAATGAGGGAGACAGCCTGTTCAAGACTTTTTTTAGAGATGTTTTCCGCGTTTTTTGACGAAAGCATTAGGTTCGCTCCGTAAGAGCGGAATTCCTGCCCCATTTGCCTTGGAACGTCATAATAAATCGTGACAAGGCCGCTTAAGATTGTGGCGCCAATAGCGACCGCAAAAAGCGCGATGAGCATTCTGGAGCGGCGGCGCATTATGGAGCTTGATATCATTTTTAAGTAAAACTGTCTTCTTGTCATAAACCCCTACCTTCCGTGGAGAACTTCCGCCGGCTCCAAATTTAAGAGCATTCTGATTGAAGGAATCGACCCGGCCATTGTTACTATAAAAATCAAAATCGCCACAACAGGAATTACTGTCAACTTTATGTTTATGCTCGACTCAAAAACAGACTGTCCTATAACCTGCGCGAAGGCAAGCCCTGCAAAATACCCGCCGGCGGCGCCTATGACAGCCGTTATCAAAATCTCCGTAAGGACAAGCGCCATCACAGAGCCGTTGCGCGCGCCCACAGCCTTCATCAATCCGATTTCCTGCGAGCGTTCCATCACGCTGGCAGTCACAAGGTTTGAAATTCCAAGCGCGGAGCCAACCATGCTCAAAATTGTTATAAGGAGCATCAAAAGTTGCGTCTTGTTCAAAATCGCGCCTTCGCTTTCCGCAACTTGGCGCACGGCCTTGGCGGTGGAATTGGAAATCACTTCTTGAATCTGATAGCAAATTGAGCTTACATAGGCCGTACAATACCATGTGTCCCAGTCAACCATGTTAAGGCTTTGAGGGTCCTGCGCGGCGCGGCGCGCAAGCTCGTTGTCGGGCGTTGTGAGAGCGCTCATGTCGATGGAAGAAATGAGCCCTTGCTTTGAAAACAAATCCTGCGCGGAAGAAAGATTTATGTAAATGAAATCATCTTCGTTTCCGCCGGCGTCAAAGATTCCTTTTACGGTAAAATCCGCCGCGGCCGCCGAGGCGGAGCCGTCCGCCATTAAAGAAATTTTGTCTCCCTTTTTGATTCCCATTTTTTTAGCGAGGCCGCTCCCCACCAAGGCTCCGTCCAAATCATCGTCATTAATCCAGCCGCCGTCCAGCGTCCACCAAGTCTTCATGGCCTTCATTCCGGTGTCAAGAGTCTCGCCTGTGGGAAGATCCATATGGTGGGAAAACCATGTTCCCGCCACGCTCACATTCTCCGCATCGCCGCCGCTTTTTACAGAAAGAAGGGCTTTTTCCTCCAAATACGGGGCGAAATCAACGATGTTGAAAGACCAAAAAATCGTCTTAATTTTTCCCAGCTCGTCCTCACGCAAATACTGGGCGTGGGAGTCCTCCATTCCGTAAACATCGCTTAAAATGGACGCGGTCTCAGGCACAACGCGAATGTTCGCTCCGTAAGTCTTAAGCTCTTGGTTAACCTTGTCGCCCACGTCGAACATCACGTTCAGCATAGCGGTGGCAAGGGACGCTCCAAGAGCGATTGTAAAGGCAATCATCCCCATCTTTTTCCACTGGCGGACGAGAGCTTGAATGACCATTCTAAAAAACATCTTCCTGCCCCCTTAAAAGCGTCCGCTTTCCCTGTTCAAGTCGTCTGTGTCCACCACAATTCCGCCGTCCTCGATGGAAGATCGCAAAGGAATCGGATTGCAGCCGCCCTTCAGACCTATTGTGTTGCGGTTCATCACCACGTCGCAGCGGTTGCACACAACATCGTTCTTGCGCTCGTAATAGCCCACGTTTCCGCAGACCTCGCAGGCGTCAAAGCCTATTCCAAAATTCGTTCCTTTTTTTTGAACGATGATGAAGCGGACTGTCTTTCCACGGCCGTTGTCCCAGGAAAACCTGTGCAAGTGGCCGTCGCTCACCTGCTCCAGTGGAATGAAAATCCGCTTTCCTTCAATTTGAAAATCCTCGCTGGGAGAAAGCTCCACAAGCTTTGCGGAGCGCTTTTTTATTGCGGTCATGTCAACCATGGCGAAAACCGAAAGCGCGAGGACAAAGGCTCCCAGTCGGCGGCAGTCCCGCTCGTGGCGGAGCAAAAGCCTCTTTTCGGCTGGATTTTCATATTCTCCGTGAAGTTTTATATGCCGCGCGATAAAGACAAGCGCGATAATTGCCAACAGCGCGATTGTCACAAGCAGAACGACATTCTCCGCCGAGATAAGTCTTGGAATCGCCTTCCTAAGTCCTGCCGGAAGTTTGAATCTTTTTCTGTAGTAGGAATTTATGATTCCGACGACCGCCACAAAATAGATGAAGGCGCTCAAAAGATAAAAAACAGAAATAGCCGCCGCCCGACTTTTTTCAGAATGCGCTTTCATAAGCTTGTAAAACGCCGCGCAAAAAAGGGCGCATACAAGCCAGCCGCATATAAAACCCGCAGTTTTTAAAAGATACATTGTCGTAAAAACGCTCTCTCCGATTCCAAGAAACTGGAGCGGAAGGAAAATTACTACGGGAACTTTATAAAGCATAAGGCAAGTCACATAGACAAGGCCCATGACCTCCATGACAATTTCAAAGACCAGTTTTGTTCCAGGCTTTTCTTTGCCTTCGCCCCTCTTGCAAGAATAAAGCCAAACAAAAACGATGTAGGCCAAGCCTGTGAAAAAAGCGGCGCATAATAGATAGACATTGTTGATTTGGTTGTATTTGATAAAGCGCCACTGGCGAAGAACTGAAAGCAGAACCGTCAGAACAAAAACAATAACTACGGAATTCCAATGCCATGTTTTGACGCGCTTGTTTGAAAAACTGCAATTTATCGAACTTACCATCGCCAGCATTAAAAAAGGAATGAGCAGATTCTGTACAACTTCGTATAAATTTTTTGCCATAACAAAGACTTATAAAAAAAAAACAAAGGCCACAGCCCCGCCAAAGGACAAGGCTGCGGCAAAAAATTATTTTAGGGAGCCTCTAAAAACTTCAGTTTTTAGAGGTTCCCTTTATGCAAAGCCGGATACTGGAGGAAATCCCGGCCTGTCAACCGTTAGTTGTATTCCGGCTGAACTTTCTTTCCGTCAAACACCCAGTCCTTGAATTCAACCGTGAGAGGCTTGTCGTTCTTCCAATAGTCCTGAAGAGTCTCGCCAGGGCGAGTGTCTTCGTCCGTATGGATGTAGTAGTTGTTCTCCGCGGGGCTGTGGATGATAAAGCGGGCGGTATATGTACCGGCCTTGTTAAGATTGATGTTGGCTCCGTAGTGAGGGCCGTCGGAAGCGTTCATCTGCATGAAAGTTCCTTCCGTTGCGATTGAGCCGCTAGACTGATCCACAATCTGATACTCGACAGTAAGTCCGGGAACAAACTGGTCAACGACAAAGCCAAGGTTGTTGTCCATGGCGGCGATGTCAGCCTCAATGTGCATTGTAAAGTCGGCTCCGTTCTGAACGTTTCCTTCGCCGGACTTCATGTCAACGGCCTGAAAGTAGACGCCGTTTACGGCGAGGAAACCCGCCTTCTGTTCGTCGCCGATGTCATGCTCAACGAATCCGCCTTCGTCCTCTTCCACCACTTCCGCCGCGGCTGAAGATGAGGCAGTTTGGGAATTATTGCTCTTTGAGCAACCAACAAGAGCGAAAGCAAAACAAGCTCCCGCCAAAACAAAAGACATTGTCTTTTTCATACTATAACACTCCTTTTGTGTATGTATAATGATTTATTCAGAAGCCATGGCATCTTGTTCCGCCAAAGCCTTCTTTGCCTTTCTATTGTTGACAATCGTTCCAATCACAAGGCTCAAGACAACTACAGCCAACGCAATTCCTTGAGCGATCAAAGTCTCGGCATACGGATAAACGCCAAGCAGGGAAATTGTGGGCGCGCCGCTTATCACCCTAGGAGTAATCCAGCCGGCGTCAACAAATTCGCTTATTCCTCCTCCCACAAAAGAAATCACCATCACGAACATTAAAATTGAAGTGGCGAGGAAGAACGGCTTGAGGGGGAGTTTTTTTCCTGTAAGAATAATCGCCTTGTAAACAAACACCAAGAGAACGATTGACAGCGCAATTCCCAAAATCACGGCGGAAACAGTTCCTGCCCTTCCTTTCGAGCCAGCGAACATTGCCTGATAAAACAGAATCACTTCCGCTCCCTCGCGGAACACCGCGAGAAAACAAGTGAAGGCAAGGCTGAACATGCTGTTTTTGTCAACAGAAGTCTGAACCTTTCCCTTGATGTAATTCGCCCATACGGCGGACGATGATTTTGAGAGCATCCAGTTTGATGTGTAGAACAAGACGGCCACCGCGATGAACATCGTCACTCCCTCAACCACTTCCTGCCCCTGTCCGCTTTCAAAGCCGAATTT
>CALDIB010000023.1 GCA_937902125.1 uncultured Treponema sp. | reverse complement strand
TGTTTCCATGAGGGGATTTTACCATATTTACCCACAATTTTCAGCGAAAGGCCAAAAAACTAATATTATTATTGACAATGATTTTGAAAGGAAAGCATTACAACACAAAGGATAAGAAATTTTTTTCAGAAAATATGATTCCTCTTTTTGTCGGTAGTAATTTTGAAAAAATGCAAAAAAAATATCTTTAATTACTATACAAAAATTTTATTGTATATTAATTAATAGACTGTGCTTTACTCCCACAAGTTATCAAGTTAACCAAAACTGTGCTATAATAAGGTCAGGAGGAAACAAATGCCAGTGTTATCAATGTTTTATGGAATCATAATCCGAATGCAAAGTGAAAAAGGCGGTAAGCATCATCTTCCTCATATTCATGTAATCTGCGGTGATGATGAATCCGTTTTTTCGCTGGAAGGTGAACAGATAGAAGGAACTATCTCGTCTTCAAAAAAGAAACTGGTTGAAGCATGGATAGAAATTCATAAGGAAGAACTGATGGCAAACTGGAAACTCCTTGAAGAGGGAGAACAGTTCTTTAAAATTGAACCTTTGAAATAAGGGGGCAAGAATGTTAAGACCGACAGTAATAAAAGCAATTCCCAAGGATAATTACAAACTGCTCCTTGAATTTGATAATGGTGAAAAGAAATCCTTTGATGTAACTCCCTATATTAAAGGTTCCTGGTTTGGAAAGCTACATGATAAACCGTATTTTTCTTCTGTAAAAGCAAACGGATTTAATATTGAATGGCCAGACGGGCAGGATATTTGTCCTGATGACTTATATTATAACAGTGTTGAATCCGCTGATATACCCCACATCTAGCGTTTTCACCCCAGTCTGGAAACGCGGTGCTTTATTCCTACAAATGACAATTTGTAGGAACAGGGCATAAAACGGGCCCAGAATTTCGGAAGAATTCCTGCTTAAAAATCAGAATTCTTCCGAAATTTAAAAAACAAAACACAGAATTTCTGTTTTTCCGTGGTATAATAAAGCCAAAGGAGGCTGAAAAGGGCGTTTAGTTAGACAAATGGTAATTTGTATCACTACGCGGCCAATAATCCAGTACGCTATATAGACCCTACAGGATTAGCTGTAGATTATGCTTTTATTAGAAACCATGAAGGAGCAGCAGTTTTAAATGGTTATGTTCCTCAAAAAAAAGATGGAACTGTAATTGGAAAAAGTGGAGTTACAATTGCAAGTGGTTTTGATTTAGGTCAACAAAACTCTTATGACTTAAATCGAATATTTGGTTCAGGAGATACAAATAAAACGCTCAAAGATTTATTCACCCCATATTTGGGTAAACAAAAAGAGGATGCAAAAACATATTTAAAAGAACATCCATTAAGTATAACGTCGGAACAGGCTGCCACGGTAGATGAATGTGTAATGGCTCAAATGTTGCCATCAATAAAAAAACAATATGAAAACTCAACTAGTGGAAAATGGGATGATTTGCCAGATCAAGCACAAACGGTTTTATTTGATTTAGGATATCAATTTGGACAAAATAGCGGGATACCTTCTGATGTTATGAAAAAGATTAAGGAAGGAAATTATTCCGGAGCTGCCAGTGCTCTAGAAGAGATGGGAAAAACAGCATATAAAAACCGTAGGAATGATGAGGCAGTATTATTAAAACAGTTAAAAGATACTAATAAGGAATAGCAGTAATGAATAAAAGAATTAGGTTATCATTTATTATTATGGGATTTTTACTATGCTTTGGGTGTTATGCAAATACAGAAAAAAAATATATTGCATCTACGGATATAACTAATGGAAAAACGGTTATTGGAAAAATAGAAACAACGGTTTTCGTAAAAGATATTGATGAAAATACAATGCGATTAACTATTTCCAAAACTATAGATCCGTTTCCGCAAGTTCTGCAAATTGAGATTCAAATATTAAAAGGCGAAAGCATTTATAACTTCAATTCAATTGATAATTGGGGTAATGAGGTGTATGGAAATATTAAGTTTATTGGAGACTCTATAGAATTATATTTAGATTGTGAGAATTTTTCAGAAAGCGGGAAAAACTATGCACGATTCTATGGAGACACTGAAAACTTAGCATTGAAGAAAAACTAAATATCAATATGATTCGTCTTTTAGGATATAAAACTAGTTTAGTTAACCTAATCATATATCCCCCCCCCCACATCTAGCGTTTTCACCCAGTCTGAAAACGCTAGTCTTTATTCCTACAAATGCCAATTTGTAGGAACAGGGCATAGATTCAGGATCAAAAATCATAAAGGGAACAGAAGCCGCAAGCTGTTATGGACAAATATTATGAGCGCCGCAAAAAAACGCGGCGCGCGGATTTTTTTCCCGCTTTTCGAGTCTTTTTGATTGCATTTGCTTTGTTCCGAAAAATGCGCTAAAATTGGGGCATGGTTACAAACGACACTGGAATTGTATGGTTCAAGCATAAAATAATGGAAGAAGTTTGCCGTCTTGCTTGGGAAGGAAAGCTTGACGAGCGGGAAAAGGACAAGCTGGTTTATAAAATGGTTCCCGGCCCCAAGTCGGAATACTGTTGCGTTTACAAGGAGCGGGAAATTGTCCGCCAGCGAATCCGACTTGCCTGCGCGGAATGTCCTTCCGACATGCCTCCTTCGCAAAATGTGGTTCAAGTTATAAACGCGGCTTGCGACGACTGCCCGATTTCAGCCTATTCCGTTACCGACAACTGCCGCTTTTGCATGGGCCGGCCCTGTCTCAGCGCCTGCCATTTTAACGCCATCGCGCCCGGCGAAGTCAGGATGCACATCGATTCCGCCAAATGCAAGGAGTGCGGACTTTGCGCCAAAGCCTGTCCTTACGGCGCCATCGTCCACTTGGAGCGGCCCTGCAAAAAGGCCTGCCCCGTGGGCGCCATCACCTACGACGAATGGGGCTACTGCAAAATCAACGAAGAAAAATGCGTCCAATGCGGCCACTGCATTCACAACTGTCCCTTTGGCGCCATCGGCTCCAAGACTTATTTGGCCGACATCATTCAGCAGATATTGGCAGGAAAAGAAGTTGTTGCCATGTGCGCTCCCGCCACGGAAGGCCAGTTTGGAGACAAGGTGAACATGGCCTCAATAAAAAGAACTTTGTTAAAGCTGGGCTTTTCCGACATGGTAGAAGTTGGTCTTGGCGGAGACATGACCGCGGCCTTTGAGTCCAAGGAATGGTCGGAGGCCCGCGCCCAGGGCCGCAAGATGACAACTTCCTGCTGTCCGGCCTTCATCAATTTGCTAAGGCAAAATTATCCCGAACAGTATCAAAAGAACAAGTCGGAGACAGTTTCTCCCATGTGCGCAGTTTCACGTTATTTAAAATATACTAGGCCCGGCTGCGTGACGGTCTTTATCGGCCCTTGCATAGCGAAAAAGTCCGAGGCCTCTGACAAGTCCATTCCCGACAACGCCGATTATGTTATGACTTACGGAGAGCTTCGCGCCATGATGAGGTCAAAAGACCTTGACTTTGAGCAAGTTGACGACGGCTATCAAGAGGCTTCCATTTGGGGAAAGAAATTCGCATCCAGCGGAGGAGTGGCCAACGCCGTGTTGGAATGCATGAAGGAGCGGGGCGAGGATGTTGAAAGCGTCCAGCTTTTGCGATGCGCGGGAGGAGATGAATGCAAGAAGGCGCTGGCCCAACTAAAGGCCGGAATCTTAAAAGAGGACTTTATAGAAGGAATGATTTGCCCCGGCGGTTGCGTTGGAGGCCCTTCCCGCCACAAGACTGAGGCCGAAATCTCCCGCGCCCGGGAAAGCCTTCTTAAAAACGCCGACCAGCGAAAAGTTTTGGAAAACTTGAAGAGCTATCCTATGGACAAATTTTCCATGAAACGCGACGGACGGATGGATTGAAAGGCGCCACTAGCAAAAGAGCGGAAACTGTTGTATAATCGTTCTATGAACATCGCGCTTTTTACAGACTCTTATCTTCCCACAAAAAGCGGAATCGTCACCGTTGTGGTCCAGTTGCGAAAAATCTTGGAGGATATGGGCCACCATGTCGTGGTCGTCACGGTGAACACAAAGGAAGAGGAAAAAGCCATCTTGGATCGGGAAAAAGACCAAAACGTTTTGCGCATCCGTTCAGTTCGCGGTGAATGGTTTGGCGTTCCAGACCAATACATCGGCTTTCCCCACGAAAAGAAAATCCTGAAATTTTTAACCAAGCACAATGTTCAAATAATTCATTCCCACACGGAATTTTTTGTGGCGCACGCCGCGAAGCTTTCCGGAAAAAAAATGCGCATTCCTGTAATCGCCACCACTCACACTCTTTGGGAAGACTTTTACAAGTATTATCTTTTTGGCGGAAAGTTGATTCCCGTCAAAATCATCCGAAAAGTTGTCAAGCGGCTTTACAAAAAATTCTACGCCTTGATAAACGTTTCCCAAAAGGCGCGGGATTATTTTAAAATGCCTTTCATGCTGCCCAACACGCCGTCGGCGATAATTCCAAACGCGCTTGACTCAGATTCATTCTTGCAGTGCTCCATTTCCAAAGAAGAAGCCGAGCAAGTGCGAAAGCAGTGGGGAATAAAAAAAGACGACATCGTGTTTTTGTTTTTGGGCCGCGTTGTGGAAGAAAAGCGGGTTGAGGAATTGCTTGACATCTGCATGAGGGTGATTCAAAAAAATTCCAAGATAAAAATTTTGTTTGTTGGGGCTGGACTTGCTGTCCAGCGCTTGGAGCGCAAGTCCAGGGATGTCAGCGACAGAATTATTTTTACGGGCTATGTTCCTTGGACGGAAGTTCACTCCTACTACCAATTGGGCGACGTTTTCATCACGGCTTCCCTGTCCGAGATGCATTCCATGACGATTTTGGAAGCCTTGATTTCAGGCCTTCCGATAATCGCGCGGCGGGACACAAGTTTTAGCGACACGATTTTTGAAGGAAAGAACGGCTATATGGCCGACAGCGACGAGGAAATGGACCAATACTTTTTGGAGCTTGCCTCCGACAAAAAAAAGCGCGCCGCCTTTGGCGAATGCAGCAAAAAAATTGCCAAGGGATTTTCCCTTGAAGTTTTTGGAAAGCGGACGGTTGCCTTTTACCAAAAGGTTTTGGACACCTTCCCTGGAAAAATTTCCGACGAAGACTTGAAGGCGGCCGTTGACGAGGTTTCGGCGGAATTTGGCTTGTAGCGGCTTTGCGCTGCCTGCCGTATTTTTTTGTAAGGAGATAGCGGCAATAAAAAATTGCGCAAAGCCAAAGAGTTTTTGCTGGCCGCATAAGCGGCAACATTTGCGCTCCCATGGCTCGCTCAAACATCCGTAATTTTTTTTTAAGGAGATATAAATGAAAAAACTTGGAATTATCGGCGCGATGGAAGTTGAGAACAAAATCATTTTGGACGCGCTCAAGGCGGAAGGACAAATAAAGGAAACAAAGGCCGGCGGAACTATTTATTACGAAGGAAGGCTTGGCTCCCTTCAAGTAGTTTTGGCTCGAAGCGGAGTGGGCAAGGTGAACGCCGCCCTTTGCGCGCAAAGAATGATAATTCAATTTGGCGCGGATTTTATCGTCAATTCTGGAATCGCCGGCGCCGTTGGAAAGGGCCTTGGAGTTTTGGACGTTGTGGTTTCCAGCGACGCGGTCTATCACGACATGGACGCCAGCGCTTGGGGCTACAAGGTTGGACAGATTCCCCAAATGGACATTTATTCCTTTGAGGCCGACAAAAAAATGCTTGAGGCGATTCAAAATATTTTTCCCGCATTGCCTGAGGCCAAGGGACATAAGCTTGCTGTTGGCCGCGTCGCCTCCGGCGACCAGTTTGTGGCCGACAAGGGGCTTAAATCTCGCATAATAGAAAATTGCGGACCCCTTTGCGTCGAAATGGAAGGGGCGGCCGTGGCCCACGCCTGCCATTTAAGCGGCGTTCCCTTTGTGATTATTAGAACCCTAAGCGACATGGCCGACGACAACGAGGAAACGACATACACCTTTAACGAGGAAACCGCCGCCCATTTGAGCGGAGCCATAATGCTGGCCATAATCAAGCGCCTGCAATAGGCGGCCGGGAAGGTTTTGTTGGCGGGCCTTGGCAAAATGACAAGCAGACGGATTGCGTAAGCAGGCGCTTTTCTTGACAAAACGCCGCGCCGCGGCGTATAATCAAGTCTATGAGCGACGAGAATCAAACAAAATCTTTCTCCGATATTGGCGACGAAGATTTGGACGAGTTGTATTTGTATGAGGCCTATCGAGAGGGCGTCCACCGGCTTCATTCAAGCGAATATCTTTTTGACTTTAAGACTGGCAAGTATCACGCCTTTAGCGTTGCCAGAACGACGCCGGGCTTTTGGGCCGCCGACGGAAAAATAGTTGACGCAGTTCCAGTTTTTCTTTCAAAGTTTGAAAAAGACGATCCTTACCGCGCTTTGGTGCAAAAGCATTTGGACGAAGAATGGCTAAAAGAAAATTTGGCAGACGGCCATTTGGAAGAATTTGACTATTGCAGAAAGATTGACGGCGTTGACCGTTGGTTTAGAATGGCCCTTACAGCCGTTAGAATGCAAGCCGGCGAAGACGTCCGCTATGTGGTTGTGGCCACCACTGACATCACCGACTTGATAAGCGAACGGGAGCGGATGAGCGAGGAGCTTACGATTACAAACGCCAGGCTCAAGCGGGAAATGTCAATTTTGCGCGCCTTTAAAAACATTTACTTCATCTCATTTTCCATTGACATTAATTCGGAATTGGTTCACATCATCGAGGCTCCAGAAGATTATAAGGAATTTATAGAGAAGGTGAACGGCGATTTAAGGCAAAGCGTTCAGATGATGTCTCAAAATTTGGTCGCCCCTGAATACGCCGAGGGCTACGCGAAATTTTTAGAGCCTAGGGACATCGACAAGCGCCTGCCGTATTCCAATTTGATTTCATACGATTTTTTTACCAAAACTGGAATGTGGTGCCGTTGCCATTTAATCGTTGGCTCTAAAGACAGAAACAACAAGATTGACTTTGCGATTTGCGCCATTCAAAATATTACGGAAGAAAAGGAAAAAGAAATTCGTCTTAGGCAGGCTCTTGCCGAAGCGAACGAAAAAAAGTAATTATGGTTATCTCTTCTATTGATTTAAAGGACGGACATGTCGTTCAGCTTAAGAACGGCAAAGATTTGGCACTTCAGCGGGACGACGCCGACGCGCTTATTGACGACTTCAACTTTTACGGCGAAGTGGCCGTCATCGACCTTGACGCGGCCATGGGCCATGTTGACCTTAAAGGCAACACCGTCAACACGCCGCTTTTAAAAAGCCTTTTGCGAAAGGGAAACGTCAGAACAGGCGGCGGAGTTCGTTCCGTAAAGCGGGCCAAGGAACTTGTCAGCCTTGGAGCCGAAAAAGTTATTGTGGGAAGCGCGGCCTTCAACGCCAACGCAAAAAGCGGCGGCGACATTCTCAATGTGGATTTTTTGAAAGAACTATGCCAGGCTGTTGGAAAACAGCGGGTGATAATTTCTGTGGACAGCGTGAACGGAAGAATTGCCGTCAAGGGTTGGACTGAAACTTTGCAGATTCCCCTGTTTGAAGCGGCCAAAGCCGCCGAAGAGTATTGCTCTGAATTGCTTTGGACTTGCGTTGAAAAAGAAGGCTGCATGCAGGGAACTGACATGAAGGCCGCCAAAGAAATTCGCGAAGCCGTGTCTTGCCGCCTTGTGGTGGCGGGAGGAGTTTCCAGCGTTCAAGAAATTTCGGAATTGGAAAAATTGGGCTGCGACGTTCAGCTTGGAATGGCGCTTTACACCAACAAGGTTTCGCTAAAAGATTCATTTATCGAATGCCTTGATTGGGAAAAAACAAAGGGCATGGTTCCCGTAATAGCCCAAAGCGCCAACGGCCAAGTTTTGATGATGGGCTATTCCAACCGCGAGGCCTTTGAAAAAACCTTCGCCACAAAAAAACTTACCTTTTGGAGCAGAACAAGAAACGTTCTTTGGACAAAAGGCGAAACCAGCGGACACTTTTTGGAAGTGAAAAAATTGCGGGTTGACTGCGACCGCGACACCGTCCTTGCCACTGTGGTTCCCCACGGAGGCGTTTGCCACACAGGAAGCTTTTCTTGCTTTGGCTCGGAGGCCGACGAAGAGTCAAGCCTTGAGCGCTTGTATGCCACGATTTCGGAACGCTTCGCCAATCCCAAGCCTGGCTCTTACACGGCGACACTTGACGCGAAGCGGGTTCGGGAAAAAGTCATGGAAGAAGCCGGAGAGTTGTGCGAGGCTCCCAACCGGGAAGAGGCGGTTTGGGAAGCGGCCGACTTGCTTTACTTTGTCAGCGTCTTGATGTATCAGGAAAAAGTTTCTTGGAAGGATGTTCTTGACGAGTTGGACAGAAGGCACAAGGAAAAGTAGGAACGGTCAAGGCGCGCTTCGCTTAAAGCCTTCACTCGTTCCTTTTGCGGCGCGAGTTATATTATCGCGCCGCAATAGTCGCTATATTTTAATCGAGATTTCGCCGCTAAAAAGCGCTCTCTCGCTTCCGTCTTCAAGGCGGACCAAGAGCCGCGCTTCTTGGTCTATGCCCAAAACTTTGGCCTTGTAGCTTGTCTTTTCATCGCCGATTACCGGAATGACTTGGATTTCTTTTCCGACCAAAAATGAGCGCGCGGCGTATTCCTTTAGCGCCTCTTGGTTTTTGGCCTCCGATTCAAGCAAGGCAAAAAGTTTTTCTGAAACGTCTTTGGCAAGAAGAAGCCTTTTGTCGTCCAAGCCTTGATTTTTTTTTGTCAAAATTGAGCCGGCCTTGTTTCCAAGGTCGCCGGGAAAATCGCTTGGGTAAACGTTTATTCCAATGCCTATGGCCGCCGCGTCAATTTTTCCGTTTTTGGACAAGTGGCCTTCCGCCAAAATGCCGCACACTTTTTTTTCGCGAACATAAATGTCGTTGACCCATTTGATTTTTGCCTCGACGCCAAAAAATTCTTCTATGGAGCGGCAAACCGCCACGGCGGCGGCGGCTGTAAGCTTGGCCGGCTCTTGCAGGCTTTTTTGCGGGGCGTGGATTGCCGTAAAGTAGATTCCGCTTTTTGCGGGAGAATAAAAGGGCCGCTTCATTCTGCCCCGGCCGGCGCTTTGCTCCTCGGCGGCGATGAGGGTTTGGTCAAGGCTTCTGGGGTCGTCCGCCAAGGCCAAGCGCCTTAAGGCTTCGGCGTTGGTGGAGTCGATTTTTTCAAAGTGAATGAAATTCATTTTTTTCCAAGAAGGGAAAAATCTTGGGCGTTGGTCGTAAAGATGATTCCGCTTCCGCCCTTGGAAAAACACTCAAGGCCTTTGATTGCGTTTTCGATGGCTGCCGCCTTGTCGCTTGGAGCTAAAATCATTAGCATTTCTTTTTCTGGAACGATTTCCACGCCAAAGAATTTTTCGTCTCCTTCTCGCGCCGTTCCTCTTCCGCCCAGCACGGTTCCTCCGCCGGCGCCGGCGCTTCTAGCCGCGGCCATGGCGTCTTCGGCGTAGCCCTTGTTAATAATGGCGGTTATCATTTGGTAAGAATTTTCCTGATTCATAATATTTTCCTCCTTGCAAAGGTCGTCCGCGCTTCCGCTTTTGATGAATGAGTTTACTTTTATTGAAAACAAAACGCCCGCTTGACCTTTCTTTTTTTCAAATTCCTCATGAATCGCCTGGCGGATTCTTTGTTCGGCGCTGTCGGGAACAACGTTCAATAAAATTTCTTTGGAACTGTCGCCAAAGCCCAAGAGCGCCAAAATGTTGTTTGGCGCGGTTCCTCTTCCTGGAAGTATGGTTCCGCCGGGGGCGCCCGCGGCTTTTGCCGCTTGGCTTATCGCGTCGCATTGCCCGCGTGGAACAATCGCAATTAGAAGTTTGAACATCATTTGGCCTCCTTTGACTTAGCGCTTTTTTTGCGCGACTGCTTGGCCTTGTAAATTATTCCCATTATTTGAATCGCGCTCAAGGGCATCATTGCCACAAGCGCGATTACGCCAAAAGAGTCGGCGGGGTTTGTCGCGGCCGCTCCAATGGTAAACGAAAGAATGAAAGTTGAGGTGAGAGGCCCTGACGCCACTCCGCCTGAGTCAAAGGCGATTCCAGTCCAAAGGGACGGACAAAAAATCATCAGCGACATGCTGAGCGAATATCCGATTATTAAAATCCATTTGATGTTAAAGTTAAAGACATTTGCCAGCAATGAAATCGCTATGGCGATTGCCGTTCCCGCTGAAAGAAAAACTAATAGAGCCTTGCGTTTTATCGTTCCGCCTGAAACTTGTTCCACCTGTTCGCTCAAAACCCAAACCGCCGGTTCCGCGCAAACGATGACCGCTCCAAAAGCCACTCCTGTCAAAATCAATAGCAAAAGCCAAGCGCCTCCGTTTTGCATCGCTAAGTTTCCAAGAGTTTTTCCAAGCTCTCGGCCGGCGTCGCTAAAACCTCCGTTCACGCCTGTCAAAAAAATCGAAAGCCCGGCGTAGGCGTAAACAAAGCCGATGACAATGCGGATCGCTTGGCGGGCGCTCATTCTTAAAAGCGCCGCTTGGAATATTATGAACAAGACAAAAAGCGGAGCGATTGCAAAAAGCGATTCCCGCAAAAAAATCGGAAGGACATTTATAAAGGGGACGAATGTTTGGGCAAAAAATCCGCTTGCGGACAATGCGTCTAGTTGGGTTTGCGCGATTTCTTGCGAAAGGTTTTGTGGCGCTCGCAAAAAGATTGAGTAGACCAAGACGGCCATTACAGGGCCTATGCTTGCCGTTCCTGTAAGTCCAAAGGACGAGTCGTTTTGCTTTGACGAGCGAACTGCCGAAACGCCCAAGCCTAAGGACATTATAAATGGAACTGTCATTGGGCCTGTTGTGGCTCCGCCTGAGTCAAAGGCGATTGGCCAAAAGTTTTGCGGGGCGAAGAAGGCCAGCGCAAATAGCAAGGTGTAAAAGGCAAAGAAAAAAATCTTGATTGGAAAATTTAGGATGGTTCGCAGCAAGCCTAAAAGTAAAAAGATTCCCACGCCGCCGGCAATGGCGAAGGTAAAGACCAACTTGTTCACATAAGGAAAGATTTCCTTAACTTGGTCGGCAAAAACTTGTATGTCCGGCTCGGCGGCCGTCACGATAAAACCGATTGCAAAGGCGCAAGACAAGAGGAGCGGCAAATTCTTTTTAGCCAGCAAAGACGCTCCGCAACGTTCGCCCATGGGCTCTATTCCTATTCCAACGCCCATCAAAAATATTGTCAAGCCAAAAATCAATATCAAGCCGCCAAGCGCAAATCTAGTCAGCAAAGTTTTTTCCAACGGAACGACTGTCAGCCCCAACACGAGAACGATTGCAATGACAGGAAAGACCGATTTTGCGGTTTCCTTGAATTTTGCGGCTATGTCCATTGAATTATCTTATTGCATTTCAGGCGTTTGCGCAAGCGCCGCCATGTTCTGTTTAGTTTCTAAAACTTGACAAATAGAGACTGAATAGGATATAATAGCCAAGATTCTAAAACATACAGGAGATTTTGTATGACAGCAATGAACAAAGAAATTAAAGAAATCCTTTCCCGCGTCGATGCGGCTGTAAAGGATTTGGAAAATATTGAAGACTCTCAGATTGACATTTTTGAAGATTTGGGCGTTTTGATTTCTGACGTGGCTCAGGTTCTTTTTGCAAAGAACAACAAGACCAAAGAGCTTGAAAAGAAAGACGCGATCAACACAATTGTCGCCATCCTTTCAAAAGTTGTAAATCTCTAAGCGCGATCTTCTTAAGTTCCGTGCTTTTGTCGCTCTGCAAGAATAATTGTGCAGGCGATGGTAAATATGGGCGATAAAATGGACAGAACGAAGGAAATAATAAAGACAAGCGTTATAGGAATAGCGGCCAATGTGGTTTTAGCTTCCCTAAAACTGCTTGTTGGCCTTCGCTCGTCTTCCACATCTATAACGCTTGACGCTGTCAACAACCTAACTGACGCGTTGGCTCCTCTGATAACGATTATTGGCGTGAAGCTTTCGGAAAAAGATCCCGACCGGCGGCATCCTTATGGGTATGGCAGGATAGAATGTCTTTCCACCATGGCCATAGGAATAATCATCAGTTACACAGGCTTGTTTTCGATAGTTGAATCCATAAAAAAAATCATAAATCCAGCGGCGCCAAGCTACAGCGTTCTCGCCCTTGAAGTGATAGGTGGAACCGTCGCGGCGCGGATGGCGTTGGGCTTATACACCATAAAGTCTGGAAAAAAACTTGACTCTGAGTCTCTTGTGGCTTCGGGAAAAGACGCTCTCAATGATTCTTTTATTTCAATTTCAACTATTGTAGTGGCTCTTGTCTTTATTTTGACAGGCCTCAATTTGGAAGCTTTTTTGGGACTGGTGTTTTCCGTATTGATCCTTAAAGCTGGCCTTGAAACCCTTTATGCCACGGTGAGCGAAATTCTTGGCGAAAGGGTTCCTGTAAAATTGTCAAAAGCCGTAAAAGAATCCATCAAAACATTTCCGGAAGTTGACGGCGTATACTGCCTTGTCATACACGACTATGGCAGAGACCGGCTTTTGGGTTCCGCGCACATTGAGGTTAACGAGTCCTTGACGGCCTTGTATCTTGATTCCCTTGAACGGAGCATAGCCCAAAAAGTTTTGCAGGACACAGGAGTCAATCTTTCGGGAATAACGGTGTATGCCACAAATGCCGGAAGCCAAGAGGCGACAAACGACAAAAACAAAGTTAAGAAGCTTCTTTCCGAATATAAAGATGTCTTGCAGATGCACGGCTTTTATAAGGACAAGATTGACATGGTTGTCAAGTTTGACATAGTGGTTGATTTTGACGCTCAAAATAAAAAGGCGCTCCGAAAAGAGATTGGTGAAAGAGTAAAAAAGCTTTTTCCTGAATATGACGTTTCCATCACTGTGGACTATGATTATTCTGAATGACAAGGAAAAGAAAAATGAAATCAGAGGTTTTTAAGCTTTCAAAAGATATGGATTCCCTTCAAGCTTTGCTAACAGAAACAAAGAGCGCGGCGGAGCGGGGAAAACTTGACAAAAAAGAAAGTGTCCGCCTTTCTCTTCTTGCCGAAGAGTTGGTGGGAATGTTGCCTGAATTGCTTGGATTCTCCGATGGAAATTTTTGGATTGAAAGCGAAGGAAAAAAGTTCGCGATTCACGTTTCCCTTTGTCCCAATGAATTTCTTACGGCGGAAAAGCGCAAAAAGCTTATATCCGTTTCTTCCGACAAAAAAAATTCCGCGGCTGTGGGAGTCATGGCAAAAATAAAGCTCGCGGCGCAATTTATGCTTCTTGACTACCAGCAGGGCAGGATGAGAATTCCCGCCATCTATGACGAAGTGTTAAAAAATGACGAAGATAACTTGTCGGCTGTATGGGCTTTAAGCGATTATCAGGAAAAGGCCAAGAAATTAAAAGGTGAATGTTGGGACGAGCTTGAAAAATCAATTATTTCCAACATCGCCGACAATGTGCTTGTCAATTTGCAAGGCGATAAAGTTGAAATAATCGTGGAAAAAGACTTCGGCCAAGTCTGCTAAATAAAGTTGAGCGCAAGGGCCGGCGAATTGCCTCTTGACTAAAAATTCCCTTGAAAATTTTGAAAAAGCGCGCTAGCATATACTTGTGGCAGTCCTTTACATCGTTGGAACGCCCATAGGCAATTTGGGCGACATAACTTACAGGGCTTTGGAAACTTTCAAGGCCGTTGACATTGTGGCGGCGGAAGACACCCGCCATACCTTGGAACTGCTTACGCATTTTGAAATACGCAAGCCCATGATTTCGTGCCGCGCCCAAAACGAGGACGCGGCGGCCGACAAAATCATCGGGCTTTTAAAAGAAGGGCGGAACGTGGCCTACGCCAGCGACGCTGGAATGCCTGGAATAAGCGATCCCGGCTCCATTTTGGCCTACAAGGTCAGGCAGGCGGGCTTTGCCGTGGTTCCAATTCCTGGACCCAGCGCCTTCGCAACCTTGGCAAGCGTGGCCGGCCCCGGCGGAAAGACCCTGATTTTTGAGGGCTTCCTTTCGCCAAGCCCCGGAAAGAGGCGCAAGCGGCTTAAAGAGCTTTTGGAAACGCAAAAGGCCTTTGTTTTATACGAATCGCCTTTTAGAATAGTCAAGTTGTTGGCGGATATAGCCGATATTGACAGCGAGCGGCGGATTGTCGTAGGGCGGGAGCTGACCAAGCTTCACGAAGAAATTGTGGAGGGGGCCAGCGTCCAAGTTCGGGACGATTTTGCCGGCCGGCCGGCCATTAAGGGCGAATTTGCCGTTTTTGTGGCCGGAATTTTAGGGAAGGGAAGGCAATCGGCCGACGAGTAGCGTAAAATTTGCGAAAATTCGCAAAAAAACGCTATTGCCAGTGGTCCGCGTGAGCGGACACGTAGATATTACAACTAGCAAAAGCAAAATTTCTTGTTTTTCTGCAAAAAAACAAGAAATTTTGCTAAACTTGCCGTTGGAAAAGGCCGATAATCATAATAAGAGGGCTTAAGGGCTTGAAAAGGGCCTTTAACTTTCCATAAAAACAGTAGAGGTGCATTATGAGAATAGATCAAATTGGAGGAATCAATCCTCTTGGCAACGTTCAGAGCTCTAAGCGGACGCAAAGCGCGGGCAGCGTTCAGTCTACCAGGGATTCAGTTTCAATATCAGCGGAAGCCAAGGAAATGGCGGAGGCTTACTATCTCAAGGGCATCGCCGACGAGACTCCTGACGTTAGGGCCGATTTGGTGGCTCAAATCAAGGAAAAAATCAAGGACGCCAATTATCTCAATCCGCAGACAATTAGCGCCACAGCCGACAGAATCATGCAGGCTTACGGAATATAATCCGAAAGTCCAAATCTTGTTTTTTGACTGAATTTAATTAAGGCGGAATTTAAAGTTCCGCCTTTTTTTTTGCTTAAAAAGAGGAAAAAATGGCCGATTTCATTTTTAAAGTTTCGCCAAACATAGTTTTGGGCTCCTACGCCATGAGCCGCTTGGGCCAGTTCGCGCTGGAAATTGGAAAAAAATTTATGGTCATAATCGACCCGATGCTTCGCGAAGTGGGCATTTCGGAAAAGGCCAAAAAATCCCTTGACGACCACAAGATAGAGCATTTTATTTTTGAAGAGCTTGGCGAAGGTTCGGCCACAAAGACGATAGAGCAGGCGCTTTTGTTGGCGCGGCAAGCCCATGTTCACGGCGTTATTGGAATTGGCGGAAACAAGGTTTTAAATGTGGCCAAAGCCGTTTGCGCCCTCTTTTACGAAAGCCACGACTTGTATGACTTTGTGGACGGCGCGGTTCCGGGAGTGGCGCCTCTTCCCCTTATTTGCGTTCCCACAACAATCCGCAGTCCTTACTTGTTTTCAACCTTTACTCCTGTGATTGACTCCCGCTCAAAGTCAACAAAAATTATAAAAAGCAAGAATTCAATTTGCAAGCTGGCGGTCTTTGACACAAACTTGACGGTTTCGCTAACGGAAAATCAAATCGCTTCCATGGCGCTTGAAGTTTTGTGTTTGGCCACAGAAGCCTACCTTTCTCCCCGCGCCTCTTTCTTTAGCGACATGGTCGCGGAAAAAGCGGTGGAACTTACCGGTTACGGCAGGGACGGCGCGCCAAGCCTTATGATTACAACTCCCAGCGAAGTCTTGCTAAGTCAAGGCGGCTGCATGGCGGGCTTGGCCTCTTCCATAGCCTCCCAAGGGGCGGCCACCCTTTTGGCCTTGAGCATAAACACAAAGTTCAAGATTTCCCAATCCCTTGTGACTTCGATTTTGTTCCCGTATATTATAGAAGACCACGCAAAGTTCAAGGGCGACCGCATAGCCCGCCTTGCAAAAATTCTTAGGGCCGCTCCTGAAACCGCTACAGTGGAGGAAGCCTGCGCCGCCTACGCGGAAAACATCCGCGAGCGGATCGCCAAGGCCAACCTTCCGGCGCGCCTCAAGGATTTGTCTTTGGGCATCGACGAGCTTGCCCTTGCCGCCGAAGACGCGGGGCAGCTTGACATGGTGAACTATCTTCCCCGCAGCATGACAAGCGACGATTTGTTTGACATCATCAAGTTGGCCTTTTAGCGGCGGCTTTGAGCGCCGGCGAATTTGTCAAAAGGTCCATTCAATTTTGTAAAGGGCTTTGGCTTCGCAGCGAACAAAGTCGCAAGCGCTTCCGTTTGTAAAGTTTGGCTTGTCCTCCAAGTAGACTTTTTCATCTTCCCGCAGCTCTTGAATTTCAAGCTCGTAGCTTCCCGGCTCAAAAAAGCGCAAGGCCATTTCCCACGGAATGTTTTTTCCGCAAAACAAATTGTCGGCCACAAGTCGGCCTTCTTTGTAAAGGCGGGCATAGGAGCCGTCAAAATAAAGGTCGAGCAAGATGTCGTCCAAAACCGGAACTTCTTCCTGGCCTTGGGACGCCGCCGCGCCCTTCCATTCTGGAATTTGCAGCCGATAGAATTTTTTTCCCGCTTCCCGCTTGGCTTCTGGCGCTGCCGTTATCGTTGGAAGCGCGGCGGCTTTTTGGCCTTGCGGACAATTTTTGTCCGCCCCGCTGTATTTTGTCAACTCGCCGCAAGCGCTTTTTGTCCAGCCTTTTGGAGATGCGGGAAGGGGCGGGTAGGAATAAAATTCGTCAGCGCTTTTTCCCCTCAAAGAAAGGGTCTTGCCGTCGTCATAAAGCTCGCCGTCAAAAATCACAAGAAACTCTTTTTGGCCCCGGACAATCTTGTAGGCGTTTAGCGCTTGCTCGCGGTCAAGCAAAATCAGGCGGGCGTTTGCAGGCGCTTTTCCGTCCTTAAATTCAAAGATTCCGTCGGCCTTGTCTTTGCAGGCGCTTGTCTTGTAAAAAACATAGTCGCCGTTTATTTTGCACAAGGGACTTGCCAAAGCCTTTTTTAAAAGAGCGTCGCCTGTTTGCATGTTGAAGGGCAGGAAAAAGTATTCGCCGTCTTTTATGTCAAGAGGGCCAAAGGTTATGTCTGTTCCTGGAACCGAAATTAAAACGCCCTTATGCTCTTCCTGCTTTTGATGGCGGACGTAATTGTTCACGAACAAAAATCCTTCTTTGCCGTTTTTTCCGTCCCGGCTTCTAAAGGCGCGGCGGAGATTTTTTTTGTCTTCCGGCGCCAAAGGGTTTTCGGCGGGAATATCGCTGGGCATTTGGCAAATGTCTTCTCCAAAGTCCGCGGCAAAAAGCGCGTCCAACTTAAGCTCTTTGTAAGTGGGGCTTATTTGTCCGTATTCGCGGATGGGCGCGAAAAAGTCATAGCTTTTTTGGCAAAGGTCGTTCAAAGAGCCGGTGGCCTTGCTTTCTTCAAGAGTTGAAAGCTTTCCGTCGGGATTTGTTCCGCCATGATACATATAGTAGCCCAAAAGACTAACGCCGCTGGCAAGCTTTACAAGGCTTTCCGCGCCTATGTCTTCTTTTGTGGGAACGGGGCGGCGCAAAAATGTCGGCTCAAGGCCTCCTCCCAATTCCGCGGTAAGATAGGGAAACTTTGCCGGATCAAAAGTAATTCCGTGGCCAAAGCCAAAGTCGCTTCCGATGTTGTGGTCGTTTCGCTCGTGGGTGATGACATAATTTCCGCTGGGCTCAATTTCATAAGGCCTTTGGTCCCAAGGCGCGTCCACATAGCCGCCCATCACAGGAAGCATTCCCGCGGTGACGGCGCCGCCCCAGCCGGTGGCCGTCCAAAGGGGAACGTCAAAGCCAATTTCTTTTGCCATGGACTGCAGGGCTTTCATGTGCTTTTCCCCTTCTTCTCCTGTAAGGCCTCCGCAATGGCCAAATTCGTTTTCTATTTGAAGGCCAATGACGGGGCCTCCGTCTTTTAAAAGCAGGCCTTTGACTTGCTCATAAATCTTTGAGTAAAAGCGGCGGACTTGCTCAAGGTAGTCCTTGTCGTTGGTTCGGACTTTGTAATTATGCTGAAGCCAGTCAGGAAAGCCTCCGTTTCTGACTTCGGCGTGGCTCCAAGGGCCAACCCGCAAAATCATGTAAAGGCCGCATTCCTTTATGGCCTGAACAAAAGCGCGCAAGTCCTTTTGGCCGCTCCAATCCCATTCGTTTTTAATTTCTTCGTGGTGAATCCAAATAACGTAAGACGAAACGATTGTGACGCCGCCGGCCTTCATCTTTAAAAGAGACTCTTTCCAAAATTTTTGTGGGTAGCGGGAATAGTGGAACTCTCCCATAATGGGGAACCAAGCCTTGCCGTTTTTTGTCAAATGCCGGGGATTGTAAGAAAAAGTTTCGTCAAACATAAAGCCTCCAAGATGGCGGAATTTAGGCCGGGCAAGCGGGGCAGGCGCTTGAATTTTGGCCTTTATTTGCTCAACCGGTTGAGCAACTTTGAGTATATATCTCCTTTTTGGACTTGTCAAGGTTTTTTTTGCTCACAGCCCTTTTATTTTTTCTTTTCCGTCACATAGTTTTCTTTGACAAAGGCCTCAAAGTCCCCTTCCTCTTCTTTTGAAGAAAAGCAATGCCGGGGAATTAGAATGGCTTTTTGCAGGGAAACGAAAATTGACAAAACTTTTTTTCCAAAAATAACTTTTCTAAACTCGTCTTTAAAGAACTGGGCTGAGCCCCTGGCGTTTTTTTCAGTGATTCCTTCCGGAGTCAAAGTCAATTCGCAGGGCTCTTGAAGGGCCTTGTCCGCGTTATAAAGGCTTTTAAGGCGCCGGGGAAAGAGGACAAAATTTATCAAGGCTATGAGGGCCGCGAAAATAAAAGGGGCGGCCAAGTCTGAAGCCTTTTTTGTAAAATAAAAAGAAAGGCCTTCTCTTGTCAATTCGTCTTAGAAAAACTGCCGCGGCGAAGCTCTTCACAAAAAAGGCCTTTCACTGTATCATTATTCCCAAGCAGGTCATCTCATGGAATTTGAAAAGCTTATCGACAATATAATGGACTCTTACAAAAGCCTTGGAGGAATAAACAGGAGCGGGGCGGAAAACCTTCCCAACCGCGCCAATGTGGTCGCGGCCTTGAGCGACTTGCAGGCCTTGATTTTTCCCGGCTTTAAATACGACGAGCAGCTGGACAGCGAAAATTTGCGCTATGTTGTGGGAAAGCATGTCAACAGAATCATTTCGATTTTAACCCCTGAAATTCAAAAGGCGCTTTTGCGGGTCCTTTGGCAAAAATGCGGAGGCGAGGAAATGGGGGAAGAGCGCGCCGAAAATTTCAAGAACTCCCATTGCTACAAGCTGGCTCAAAAGACTGTGGAAACTTTGATAGAAGCCATTCCCGATTTGCGCTCAAAGATAAAAAAGGACGCCGCCGCCATCACCGCGGGAGACCCGGCCGCCCGCTCCCTTGGAGAAGTGATTTTGTCGTATCCCGGCCTTGAGGCCATCATCGTTTACCGCATCGCGCATTTCCTTTACGCCGCCGGAGTTCCAATCATTCCCAGAATAATGACGGAGCACACCCACGGCAAAACGGGAATCGACATTCATCCGGGCGCGGAAATCGGCGAGTCCTTTTTTATCGACCACGGAACTGGAATTGTAATCGGCGAAACCACCGTCATAGGAAACAACGTAAAGATTTATCAAGGAGTCACTTTGGGCGCCTTGAGCCTTCAAAAAGATTTGCAAAACAAAAAGCGGCATCCAACAATAGAAGACGACGTTATAATTTATTCCAACGCCACGATTTTAGGCGGCCAGACTGTAATTGGAAAGGGCAGCGTCATTGCCGGAAACTCTTGGATAATTGAATCGGTTCCGCCGGGAACAAGAAACTAAAACAAAACAGGGGCTTTTGGCAAAACCAAAAGTCCCTGCCGTCCAGCAAGCTGGACATCGGAGAGAGTTTGTCAGCTTGTTTACAAGCTAGTTGCCGATTTTACAACGCATAATGGAATAAGTCAATAGAGATAGGCTGTAAAGGGAACCTCTAAAAACTTCAGTTTTTAGAGATACTCTAAATAATTTTTTTTGCGTTTTTTATTGAAGGGAGCCTCTAAAAACTTCAGTTTTTTAGAGGCAACATTGAAAATGCGATGTTTAAAAGCCCGCAATTTCGGGCTTTTAAACTCGACGGCAACCTCAAATTTCAGTTTTTCGAGGTTGCCTGAATTTTTGATGAATTTCACAAAAAAAACGCTATGATATAGTGTATGGCAAAAAAAGCGATTGTAGTTTTCAAATGCTCTGAATGCGGCTCGACGCATCCCAAATGGCTTGGCCGTTGTCCAGACTGCGGCCAATGGAACACCATGCAAGAATTTATCGAAGACCCAAACGCTTCGGCGGCAAGCTTGCGGGGCGGCTCCTCGGCGCAAATGGCGCGGCCCGTTCCCCTTTCCACGGCGCAGGCTTTGGAAGACGAGCGCCTTCAAAGCGGCGTCGGAGAATTTGACCGGGCCTTGGGCGGCGGCGCCACAAAAAGAAGCGCCGTCTTGCTTGGAGGAGAGCCTGGAATCGGAAAAAGCACTTTGCTCATTCAAGCCGCCGCCAACATAAGCCGGTGGCAAAGCGGCCGGGTTTTGTATGTCAGCGGAGAAGAGTCCGCCTCGCAAATAAAGGGCCGCGCCGACCGTTTAGGTCTGGATTCCTCAAAAATTGAAGTTTTGTGTACGACCCGCTTGGAAGACACCCTTTCCGCCTTGGACAAATTGAATCCCGTTTTTGTGGTTGTGGATTCAATTCAAACCGTTTATTCAGTTGAAGGGGGAATCATTCCTGGAACGGTCAATCAGTTGAAGTATTGCTCAAACGAATTGATTGGCTGGGTCAAGGAGCGGGATTCGGTTTTGATTATGACCGCCCATGTCACCAAGGACGGAAACATTGCCGGCCCCAAGGCGCTGGAGCACATGGTTGACACCGTTCTTTCTTTTGAGCGGAACAACGACGAAACAAGGTTCTTGCGCGCTTTAAAAAACCGCTTTGGCTCGGTTGACGAGCTTGGCATTTTTGAAATGGGGCCCAAGGGCTTGGTTGAAATTCAAGATCCCAGCGCCATGTTCATCACCCGAAGGGAAGGCTCGCAGCCGGCCGGAATCGCTTGCGCCGCGGTCTTTGAAGGAAGCCGCGTTTTTATGGTTGAAATTCAAGCGCTGACAGTTCCCGCAAAAGCCTCCTTAAGCCGCGTATATTCCGAAAAAATTGACAGCGCCAGAGTCAGCCGCGTTGCCGCTGTTTTGGAAAAAAGGGCGGGCCTTAGGTTCAGCGACCAAGACATTTATGTTAACGTGGCGGGAGGAATCCGCCTTACGGAAAGCGCCATCGACGCGGCTTTGGCGGCGGCGCTTTATTCGGCAAGAACCGACGTGGCGCTTCCAAACGCCAGCGCCCTTGTGGGCGAGCTTAGCTTGGCGGGAGAAATAAGGCCTGTTTCAAGAATCAAGCAAAGGGTAAAGACCGCAAAAGCCTTGGGCTACGAAAAAATAATCTGCCCTGAAAAATGCGAGGACGGCGTTTATGTTTCGGACATAAAGGGACTTGTCAAGGCGGCCTTTGGAAAATAAAGCGCCTTGTCAAGGATGTTTTTAGCCAAAGAGGGAAATGATTTTTGCGGTCAGCTCTTTTACGATTGAGGCGCCGGCGACGAACGTTCCGACGCTGCTTCCCAACGAAGAAAGAACAAAGACCAAAAGTACTCTTGTGATTCTGTTGGAATAAAAGCCCTTTAGCGTGGCGGCGTCGTCGGCCAAACTTTCCATGTCCCGCACCTTGGGCTTTTTGACCGCGGCTTGAACGATTCCCGCCACAAGGCCGACGCCCACAAGGGGGCAGAGGGAAGTTATGGGCGCTCCCAAAAAGGCCGCCAAAATCGCCAGCGGATGGCCGGCCGCCAGCAGGGTTCCAATGGCCGCCAACAGTCCGTTCCAAATTATCCATGAGCCAAGGAATTGGCCGCCCATGTTTTTTCCGCCAAAGTAAAAGCCGGCCCCAATCAGCGCCGCTATGAGAGCGGGAATTGTCCAGCCTAAAATTTTTGAGACGATTCCTTTTGGCGGAACGCTTTCTATGGCGCTGGTGTCGCTGTCTTCGCGGCCGTCGGCGATTTCCTCCAAATGCTTTTGAACGCCGGGAAGGTGGCCCGCGCCTAAAACCGCCGTGACGCTTTTGGCTTCTTGGCCGCCGGAGTTCTTGCATTGCCAAATGCGGCTGGCTAAGTATTGGTCCCGCTCGTCAATCAGAACTTCTTTCACTGTGGGCAAAAATTCTGAAAGCTCTTGCATCATTGAATCCATTTCGTTGCCTTTTTTAAGGGATTCAATTTCTTCCGCGCTTATTTCCTCTTTGCTGAAAGCGGAAGAAATCAGCGCGGCCAAAAGCTTGGCCTTTCCCCAAAAAGAATTTTTTGCCCAAGCGCGGTTTAGGGTGACCTTTATGGGCCGGTCAACCAATTCAAAAGGAATTTCATTTTCGTCCGCTTTGTCTATGGCCGCGCGCATTTCGTCGCCTGGTTGAACGCCGACATTTTGGCCCATGCGTTTTTGGAATGAGCTTAATATTAGGTTTGCCAAAAGCAAAAGCGCTTCGCCCCGCTTTATTACTTTTATAATGTCAAGTTCCCGGTAGCGGTCGGGGTTTGTCATCGCCTCGTAGCGGCCTGAGTCAAGTTCTATGGCGGCGCATTCCGGCGGCTCGTTTTGAATTTCGTTTTTGACTTGTTCCACTGATTCCGGGGAAACGTGGGCCGTTCCAATCAAGGTTATTTTTCTTCCGTTAAGGTCAAGAATTTTTTTTGTTGACGATGATGTTGATTCCATTTTGTTTTCCTTTTTTCAATTTGCCGCGAGTTTTGAATTTGTTTTGCGAGATTTGAACGCCGCAAGACTTTCAAATCTGCCCGCGAGTTTCGCGAAGCGAAACTCGTCAAGTTCGTTAGTCCGTAAGGACTAACGAACTTTCCATTCCGCAAGCCTGTATTCAAAGAACATGGGGCTTTGAAGGGAAGCGATTTCGTTGTATTGCTTTTTCGCCAACTCGTCTCGGCCCTTGATTTCGTCGTAAAGCGCCATGTAAAAGCCCATCTTTCCTTTTTTGGTGGAATTGTCTTCCTTGCTGATTTTTTGCGTTATTAAATTTTCGGCGTTGCCAGGGCCAAGGTCGTGGTAAAGGCGGAGCATAAGATATTCAAGGGATTCATGGTCGCCGTAATTTTTCATGGCCTTTTGCAAGAAGGGCTTTACCTCAAAGGCTTTTTTGTCCTTATACATGCAGGCCGCGATTATCAAGGGATAGGAAATGTTTTGTGGATAGTATGAATAGGCTTTTTCAAAAGACGCGCGGGCTTCGGCAAAGTTTCCTTCATGCCAAGCCAAAATTCCCAAAGACTCGTAGGCAAAATAATATTTGGGATTTGTCTTGATTACCATGCGGTAGTCGTCCAGCGCTTTGGCATACATGTTTTGCTCGTCATACAAGCCCGCTCTGTAGGCGTAGGCCAAAAAATAATTGGGGTCAAGCTTTATCGCCGTTGACCAAGCTTTTTCCGCCTGCTGGAATTTTCCCCTCATTCTTGAATAGGTTCCAAAGTCCATGTAGTAATCGTAGGCGCCGGGATCCAACTGAATGGCCTTGGCGACGCTTTCTTCGGCCAGCTTGTAGTTTTCGTCTTCGGCGTAAAGCTTTCCAAGGTAGGAGTAGGCCACGGAACTATTTGGGTCAAGGCTCAAAATTTTATTGAAGGCTTTTTTTGCGTCGTCAATCTTGTTCAAATAGTACGAGGTTTGTCCGTAGCCAAAAAGCGCGTCTTGGTTGTTTTGGTCGCCCTTGAGCGCCGTCATGTAATAGGTCCGCGCCTCCTTGTATTTTTTTCGCAAAACTTTTTCTGCGCCAAGCTCCACATTTGCGGCGGGGTTGTTGGGCTCCAAGGCCAAAAGCTCTTTTATGGCGGCGCTTTTTGCGGCGGCGTTTCCAGAGGATTTGGCCAAAAGCATTTTCAGTTCCTTTATTTCTATGTCCCCTGAATTTTTTTGCTCAAGCTCTTGAATCAATTTTTGAGCGTCCGCGTTTTTTTTGGCGCTGATTAAAAGGGAGGCGCGAAGCTTTTGCATGTCAAGGTTTTTTTGAATGGGCGCGGCGGCGGAATCAAAAAGCGACAAGGCGTTTTCTATTGAGCCGGAATTTAAGGCGGCCTGCAATTTCAGCGCGAAGCCGGCTTCTTCTGAAGGGGCGGGCTTTTGGTCTTCCGTTATGGTTATGTCCGCCGCGAAAAGGTTTTGGGCCAAGAGGGCGCAAAATGTCAGGGCAAAAAATTTCTTTGTCTTTTTCACAATAAATTCTCCGTCTATTATAGATAACAACGATAATCCTTGATTGTATCATAAAACGCTCTTGAATTTAAGCGCTTTTTTGAATAAAATCATACAATATGCTAAAAAATTCGATTAGAAAGGTTTTTGGATTGACAATCCTTTACGCCGTTATAATTGTCGGCGTTTTTGTCCTTCAATTTAGAAGCGACTCAATAATAAGAAAAAACATTAGGGGGCTGAGGCTTTCTCTTGCGGAGGCCAACGGCGAAAAAGGCAAGTCCGTTTTAAAGAATAATTTTCATGTCAGCTTTAACGGGCTTTCTTTTGGCGCTGACGACAAAAAGCCCGCGCTGTGCGTTTTTGAAGGCGGAAATGAAAGGCCTGTCCAGCTTGTTTCTTTTGAGCAGCCGGATTCCCTTTCTTACGCGCTAAATTTTACAGATGGAGTTCGCCTTACTTTTTCTCTGAGCGACGATTCCGATTCGGCCTCCCTTTGGGTTGCGGCGGAAATGCCTTCTGACGCGGATTCTGTCAGCGTGCCCTTTTCTCCTTACTCGGGATTTTCCATTAGCGAGACAAAATCAAAGTCGGCGATTTTTACCGGAAAGACGGATTCCTATTCTTTAATCGCTCCCCTTTTGTCCGACGGAAGGCTGGTATTCCAAAAAAATTCAAAGTCGGCGCATTATTCAATGATGACAAAGCAAAGCGACTTTAGCTTGGACAAACTTGGAGACCTGGCCTTTGCGTCAAAGTCTGTTTACGATCAAACGCTTTTCTCGTTGTCGAGGGAACTTGAGGCAAAATTTATCTCCGCCTCTCAAACTGAGGCCAACTTCCCGCTTTCGCTAAACGAGCAAACTGTGATTTCTTTTGTCGCGGCCATGGCGTTGGACGGCCGCTACAACGAAGGCTTGAACGCCGTTCCTGAAACTTTTGTAAAGGGAAGCCGCCGCACTTACCAGTCGGCGCCCTTCTTTGGCTCTATGGCCGACATGCTTCCAACCCTTACAATGCAAGTTGAAAATTTGAACAACATGATTTTGCGCGCCGTTCAAGAGCGCAGCCTTGACATTTGGACTGTTGACAATTTGGCGGCCTACATGTATACGCAGGGAAACCGAGGCAACGTGGCGCTTCTTGCGGCCATTCCCGCTTCCATGACGGAATTGAATTTGACGGTGGCGCAGGCGGCGGGAATCTTGCGTTCTTGGGCTTACTTCCACGAGCAGGACTCTTCTCTTGCCAAGCCTCTTGAGCCTGTCCTTGAATTGTGCGCCGGCCGAATTGTTCAAGCCTGTTCCCTTGACGGCGAAAAAGTTTTGTTGACCGAAAACGACGCGCCCCTTTCAGTTTTGGCCGCCGCCGCCGCTGGAGACGCGCTTGTGTCCTACGGAAAATCTTACGGACAAGCCGCCATGGAAAACTGCGGCTATTTGATTGTGAACTCTTACGCAGGCGACACCGCCGCCATGGACTTGCGCTCAATGGCCGAGCTTTATCCGATTTTGGTTCGGGACAATTCCTACTACCCGCATTACACATTGCTAAAAACGATGGAAGGGGAAAACGTTTGGGCTTGGACAATCGCTCAGGGCATTCGATATTCCCGGGACGAAAAACTTACGATTTCTCTTAACATTGAATTCCCTGTGGGCCTTTCCCATTATATGTTTGTCAGAGGAATCAGTCCTTTC
This sequence comes from uncultured Treponema sp., assembly GCA_937902125.1. GTDB lineage: Bacteria > Spirochaetota > Spirochaetia > Treponematales > Treponemataceae > Treponema_D. The sequence goes on along the minus strand of CALDIB010000023.1, from coordinate 14,021 downwards.
TTGCGCATTCAAATTTACAACATGGACTTTAGGACTGACCCCCGATTTGAAATCTACAATTCGTCAGGCTACATCTACCGCTCCGCAACGCAAAGCCTTATGCTAAAGTCCCGCCATCGGGAGCAAAGCGAACTTGTCCGCCTCTTTTATCGAAATGTTGTTGAGGAAGAGGAAACCGCGGAAGAAATCGGAGAATAGTTTTTAAGGCCCGGCCCGGTTTTTAGCCGGCGGCCTTTCTTGGCGAAAAGGGCTTCGTTCAATCCAAATATTCCGCGACGACGCTTTTGACGGCGTTCAAGTAGCTTGGGCCAAAAAGGTTCAAGTGGTTTAAAAGATGATACAAGTTGTATAAGTCTCGGCGCTCTTCGTAGCCGTCCTGCAAGGGAAAGGCTTCTTTGTAGGCGCTGTAAAAGTTCGGCGAAAAACCTCCAAAAAGTTCTGTCATGGCAAGGTCCGCTTCGGCGTGTCCGACATAGGCGGCCGGGTCTATGAGAATCGCCTTTCCGTTTTTGTCGGCGATGGCGTTTCCGCTCCACAAGTCTCCGTGAATCAAGCTGGGCTTTTCCGGCTCCACAAGAAATTTGTCCAAGCGGTCCAAAAGCTTTTGGTTTTGACTTTTTTCTTGGTCTGAAAAATAATTGGCCGCCGCCTTGAATTGGGGAGCGAGCCGCTCTTCCCTAAAAAAAGAAATCCAGCTGTCATGGCAGGAATTTTTTTGAGGCCTGGCCCCGATAAAATTGTCTTGAAAAAATCCGAATTTTTTTCCGCCTGTAAACTCCGACGGATTCGCCTTGTGCATGGCCGAAAGCTCTTGGGCAAAAACTTCAAAATAGTCGGAGCGCTTTGTTCCGCTTTGGACATAATTCATCAGCAAAAAACTGTAGCCCACTTCTTCGCCGTCGTCAGTTCCCCAACAGAGAATTTTAGGGCAGCCAATGGCGGCTGTTTTTTCGATGGCCCAAAGGCCCGCGGCTTCGGCGGTAAAGAAGGCCGCGTTTTCCTTTGCGTTGGCTTTCATAAAAACCCAGTCGCCGGTGTTGAGGGTAAGGGCGTAGGCCTTGTTTATGTCGCCGCCGGAAACTCGGTCAGTCCTGGCGATTGCCACTGACGAGCCAAAAAGGGAAACAAGCGCGCTTGCCAAAGATTTATAGTTGGGAACGGTTTTTTGCGTCATGCTTAAATGATAGCGTTTTTTTTTGCCTTTGTCAGTCCGCGGCTGAACTTTTTTTAAGCATTTCCCGCTTTTTGCCGTTCCTGAGCGCCGGCTCCATGGTGACGTCAACGCCCAGCTTTTTAAAAATCTTTCTGTCAACTTCGCTTAGGATTACAGTGGTGTGAACTTGGCAGCCCCTTAAATTGGGAAGCCGCTCTATGGCCTTTTTGCAGTTTTCGTTTGCGGGAGAAAGCATGGCCAAGGCCACCAAAACTTCGTCCGTGTGCAGGCGGGGATTTTTTCCCTTAAGGTAGTTTATCTTCATGTCCTGAATTGGCTCTATCATGTCTTTGGGAATGAGCTTTACTTTGTGGTCAATGCCCGCAAGGTGTTTTGTGGCGTTAAGGATAAGAGCCGCGCAAGTTCCCAAAAGGCTTGAGCTTTCGCTTGTGATTATAGTTCCGTCGTTCAGTTCGATGGCGGCGGCGGGAAGGCCGGCCTTGATTCCCCGATCCAGCGCTGGCTTGACGACTTTGCGGTCCTCCACGCTTATTTTTGCCTGCTTCATCAAAAGCGCGATTTTGTTCACTTCTGTTTCGGAGCCCTTGTCCTCCACAAGGTTGCAGAGCGCGGCGTAGTAGCGGCGAATTATTTCCTCGTTGCTGGCTTGGCGGCAGGCGTCGTCGTCAAAAATGCAGCAGCCCGCCATGTTCACGCCCATGTCTGTGGGAGACTTGTAGGGGTTTTCGCCGTAGATGCCTTCAAAAATCGCGTTCAGCACAGGAAAGATTTCTATGTCGCGATTGTAGTTGACCGTCGTTTTTCCGTAGGCTTCAAGATGGAAGGGGTCAATCATGTTCACGTCGTTCAAGTCGGCGGTGGCGGCCTCGTATGCAAGATTGACCGGATGCTTTAAGGGAAGGTTCCAAATGGGGAAGGTTTCAAATTTCGCGTAGCCGGCCTTGACCCCCCGCTTTTGTTCTTGATAAAGCTGGCTCAGGCAGACCGCCATTTTTCCGCTTCCGGGACCGGGCGCCGTCACGACCACAAGGGGGCGGCTCGTTTCCACATAGTCGTTTTTTCCGTAGCCTTCGTCGGAATCAATTAAGGAAACGTTGTTGGGATAGCCTTCAATCATATAATGATAGTAGCAGTTGACGTTCATCCGCTTTAATTTGTTGCGGAAAATTTTCGCGCTTTCCTGCCCCTTAAAGTGAGTGATGACGACGGATCCGACCATGAGGCCAAGTTTTTGGAATTCGTCCCGCAAGCGAAGAACGTCTTTGTCGTAGGTAATGCCCAAGTCTCCCCGGACTTTGTTTTTTTCTATGTCAACCGCGCTGATGACGATTACGATTTCCGCCATGTCCGCAAGCTGCATGAGCATTTTTAACTTTGAGTCGGGCTGGAAGCCAGGAAGAACGCGGCTTGCGTGGTAGTCGTCAAAAAGCTTTCCGCCAAATTCCAAATACAGCTTGTTGTCAAATTTTGCGATTCTTTCTTTGATGCGCTCAGACTGTATCTTTAGATACTTTTCATTGTCAAATCCGTTCTTCATAACGGAATTTGATTATAGCGGATTTGAAAAAAAATTTAAACACCTGAACGCGCTCTTGAATAAATTTCCTCTAGAAAAAGAGCATGAAATGCGCTACCCTTTGATGTATGAAACAAGTTCGTGTTACCGCGGAAAGCAAAAGCAAATTGATTTTGGACGAGGACGCTCAAAAGGGCGACTGGATTGACTTGACGGAAATTAATTCCGTTGACACAAGTTTGATTGAAAAAGCGCTGGCGGCCGGCGCTGACAAGGTTTACCAAGAAAAGCTCAAGGCCGCCCAAACGGAAGCGGAACTAAAAAGCCAAAAAGAAAAATCCGACTTGCTTTCTCAAATAGAAAAACTTAAGTCCCAGGCGGCCTCTTCCCTTGCCCTTAAAGAGCGTGAACTTGAAAACGATTACAACAAGACAATCTCCGGCTTGCAGGCAAAAATCGCCGCCTTTGAGGACGGAAAAAAATTGGCGGTGGCGGAAGCGCTGGCAAAAAAAGAGTCCGAGATTTCAGAGCTCAAGCAAAAAAATTCTTCAATGCAATCCCAAAGCCAATTGGAAATTCAAAAAATTCAAAGCGAAAAAGATCTTGAAATTCAAAAGCTTTCAAACGAACTTGAAAACGCCAACAACAAGGCGCGGCTCAGCGAAGACAGCCTAAAGCAAAATTACGAAAGCCAGCTAAAGGCCAAGGACGAGCAAATCGCTTACTATAAAGATCTTAAGGCCAAGATGTCAACCAAGATGATTGGCGAAAGCCTTGAAGTTCACTGCATGACAAGCTTTGAGCAATTTCTTAGGCCGGTCATGCCCAACGCCTACTTTGAAAAGGACAACGCCGTGTCCAAGTCTTCCGGCTCCAAGGGCGACTTTATTTTTAGGGACAAGGAAGACGGCTTTGAATATATTTCGATTATGTTTGAGATGAAGAACGAAGCCGACGAAACGGCCAGCAAGCATTCCAACGAATCTTTTTTTAAGGAATTGGACAAAGACCGGCGGGAAAAAAATTGCGAATACGCGGTTCTGGTTTCCCTTTTGGAAAAGGACAGCGAGCTTTACAACGGCGGAATCGTTGACGTTTCCCACAAGTATAAAAAGATGTATGTGATTCGTCCTCAATTTTTCATTCCCTTGATAACCCTTTTATGCAACGCGGCGAAAAATTCCTTGCAATATCAAAGGCAACTTGAGGCGGCGAAAAACCAGTCCATAGACATCACCAATTTTGAAAACGAGCTTATGGATTTTAAAGAAAGCTTTGGCCGCAACTACCGCCTTGCCAGCGAAAAATTCAAGACGGCCATAAAAGAAATTGACAACACCATAACTCACTTGCAAAAAATTAAGGAAGCCCTTCTTGGAAGCGAGGACAATTTGAGAATTGCGAACGGAAAGGCCGACGACTTGAGCATAAAGCGGCTTACTAGAAAAAATCCCACCATGACGCAAAAGTTCGCCCAGCTGAAAAAATCTTCCAAGCCTTCCGCTCCGGGCCTGCCAACCGCCGACGATTCAGAGGACAAAGACTTGCCGCAAAATGGCGGCGGCCTTTTTGACTGAGGTTTTTTTATGGAAAAGAAAAGGGCAAAGAACAACCGCACTCTCACTTTAAGGCCGGAAGAAATTCCCGCGCTGCGTTCAAGGCTTTTGACCCAAAGCGATTTTTGCGGCGGCGAGGAAAAAAGCCCAGGGGGCATGAACGGCAAAAAAGACGCCGCCTCTTCCTTCCGCTCGCTTCCTATTGAATTCTTTCAGAACAAAATAATCAACGCCGACTTGTTCGCCGCGTTGCCGCTGCTTCCCGACGCTTTTGCCGACCTTATAATAATCGACCCGCCCTACAATCTTAGCAAAAATTTTGGCGGCCTAAAATTCGCGGGCCGCTCCGACGCCGCCTACGACGAATACCTTGACTCGTGGTTTCCCGCCGTTTGCAAAAAACTAAAGGCTAACGGAAGCCTTTACATTTGCGGCGACTGGAAGTGCTCGTCGGCCTTGCAGCGCGCGGTGGCCAAAGAACTTGCGGTTATGAACAGAATCACTTGGCAGCGCGAAAAAGGCCGCGGCGCAAAAAGCAATTGGAAAAACGCGATGGAAGACATTTGGTTTGCCGTAAAGAATCCCGACGACTATTATTTTGACGTTGAGGCCGTGATGCAAAAGCGAAAAGTTTTGGCCCCCTACACGCAGGACGGAAAGCCAAAAGATTGGGAGCGCGCCGCGGCCGGCAATTTTAGGCTTACGCATCCCAGCAATTTTTGGGACGACATTTCGGTTCCCTTTTGGTCGATGCCCGAAAACACCGACCATCCGACGCAAAAGCCCGAAAAGCTTTGCGCCAAGTTGATATTGGCTTCGTGCCCAAAAGGCGGAATTGTCTTTGACCCGTTTTTGGGAAGCGGAACAACAGCTGTCGCGGCAAAAAAATTGGGCCGCGCTTTTTGCGGAATAGAAATAAACCAAGAGTATTGCTTGTGGGCGCAAAAGCGCTTGGAGCGCGCGGACGGCGACCCAAGCATTCAAGGCTACGCTGACGGCGTTTTTTGGGAACGGAATACGTTAGCGGCTCAGGGAAAAGCCTAGGGGCGCGTTAATAGCGGTAAATATTGGAGGTTGTTATGAAAAAAATATTCGCATTGTTTGTTCTTTCGTTCGCGCTTGTTCTCGCTTCCTGCGGCCATCGCGGAGACGTTTCCATCGTTTACACAAACGATGTTCACTCTTACATAACGAAGGACTTGTCCTACGGCAATGTGGCCGCGTTAAAACAAGATTTGCTTTCGCAAGGAAAAAATGTCGCGCTCGTTGACGCAGGCGACTTTATACAGGGAACGGTTTTCGGCGCGATGGACCAGGGCGCCAACGTCGTCAAGTTTATGAACGCCGCCGGCTACGACCTTGCCGTTTTGGGAAACCACGAATTTGACTACGGCATGGAGCGCGCGCTTGACGTTATAAAAGAGGCGGCCTTTCCGCTTGTCGCCTGCAATTTTGTTCACGCCAAGGACAACAAGCCTGTCGTTGCGCCCTATAAAATTTTGCGGCTCGGAAAGTCGCGCGTGGCCTTTGTCGGAATCATGACCCCCGACACTTACTCAAAGACTTCGCCCAAGCATTTTATGGACAAAGACGGAAAGACCTTTCTTTACAAAATTTATGGCTGCGACGATTCGGAGGAACTTTATTCGAGCGTTCAAAAAGCGGTTGACCAGGCCGCGCGCAAGGCCGACTATGTGGTTGCCCTTGGCCATCTGGGCGTTGACGAAAGTTCCGCCCCATGGCGAAGCGAAGACGTAATCGCGCGCACGCATGGCATCGACGTTTTTATTGACGGACATTCGCACACGGTGATGGAAGAAAAGTTTGTCAAAAACGACAAGGGCCAGGAAGTTCTTTTGACCCAGACCGGCTGCTACTTTGACGCGATTGGACTTGTGGAATTGAATGGTGACCAAAAGAGTTCGCGCCTGATAAAAGAGTATAAGCCTTCCGACGCGCAAGTTGACGCGCTGGTTCAAGATTGGAAAGCCCAAATTGACAAACAAATGGGAACAAAAATCGCGTCCTGCGACTTTCCCCTTTGCGCCAATTCGCCGGTCGGAAATCACGAGCGCCTTGTCCGAAAGCAAGAAAGCAATTTGGGCGATTTTGTCTCCGACGCCTTTTACTGGCACTTTAATTTTGTCGAAGGTCTTGACTGCGATCTGGCGTTTGCAAACGGCGGTGGATTGAGAAGCGACATTCCCGCGGGCGACGTGGCATACAGCGATGTAAAAATCGTTTTGCCATTTGGGAACGACGTTTGCCTTGTGGAGCTTACCGGCCGCCAAATTTTTGACGCTTTGGAATTTGGAGCGCGCTATGTCGGCGTGGCGGAAAACGGCGGCTTCATGCACGCGGCGGGCTTGCGCTATAAAATCGACGCGACGCTTCCTTCCGCTGTCCAAACAAACAGCGAAAAATTCTGGACTGGAAATCCCGGCCCCTATCGCGTTAGCGATGTCCAGGTTTACGACAAAAAAAGCGGGGCCTACGTTCCGCTGGACTTTGAAAAGCGCTACGCCGTGGCCGGACTTAGCTTTACCTTGCGCGATATGGGCGACGGCTTTGCCATGTTCGAAGGCGTCAAGGCCATAAAGAATTACGCCGGCGAAGACTTTGTCATCGCCGCCAATTACGCCAAAGCCTTTTCCAAGGGAACGGACGGCAACGCGCGAATTTCTTCCCAGAACAGCCCGCTGGCTTCTTACAAAAATTATCTGCTGGACTATGAAAAGCCGGAAGGCGCGGGAAGGATTGTGATAAAGAAGTAGGCTGGCGGCAAGAAGAAGTTATGGCAACTCCCAAGCGTCTTTTTTACTTTAGCTTATCAATAATCGTGACAAGGGCTTTTTTTGAGTCATCTTGCAGGCGGTTTATTTTTTTTACAAGGGGAAGGTAGGCGGAAAACAACTTTCTGTCTTGTTTTTGCCTTTCGTTTTCGGCTATGCCTGCGGATTGGCCTTTTGAGCTCATGTTCAAAAGTTTTTCAAGCGGAACATTCAAAGCGCGCGAAATTCTTACCGCCAAATCTGCGGCTGGCATTCCATCGCGCTTTATTCCGTTAGAGATTGTATGAACGGAAAAATTAGCTTTTTTTGCGAGTTCTTTTCTTGTGATTCCGAGGTATTCGCATTCATCCTCTACATTTTGCCAAAATCCCATGCTTATTTTTTATCACAAGTGTAATATTTGTTTTTGCAATATATTTCACTTGAAATATATTGTTATATAGTGTATAATTTATTACAATTGTAATAAAATGTTTCGGAGGCTATTTTATGAAGATGTTTGGCAAAATTGCGGCGTTCGTGTCCGCATTTGGTTTGTTGTTGGCCTTTTCCGGCTGTTCCAACGCTTCGGGCGGCGCCCTTGCAGCAACCGCGCCCACGGCGCCAACTACGGATAATCCGGGTGCTGTGAACTCGTCTAAAATCTTGGACTTGCGTATAAAGAAAAACGGCGTAGTCTACGGCTCAGGCGCGTCCGCTTCTGTTTCGCCAAATGTTTCAAAAAGCCTTGCGGACGGACTTTCTTTTGCTGCCGAATCTAGCGAGCAAGTTCCCGGCGACGGCTATGACGAAAAACTTTGGACAACCGATCGTTATCAAACGACTCATGTAAAAATTGAAAATGTTGAGGGCGGAATAAAGTTCACGATAACAAGACCTGCCGACGATTATTATAACCCGAAATTTTTGATTAGGGAAGAAAACGAGAGGTATGAGTATGTCGGAGCTGGAAAAGGCGATTATGCCTTTGATCGTTACGAGAATGTTGGAGCTGGAAAAGGAGACCACATAAAAGTTTGCGACAATTATTCGCTAAGAAAGCCGGGAGAAGGCGAATATGAAGTCGCTGGATTTGAGTATGTGGGTGAAGGAAAAGGAACTTTTGAAAAAACTGTTAGTAGCGGCAGATTTGACTATGAGTATGTAGGCGCGGGTAACGGCAATTATGAATATGACTATCCACACAACCATCCTGTTCCGAACAAGGACGGTTACTACAGCTGGTATAAAGATGTGGGAGAAGGAAACGGCAGCTATAAATTTAATTCTGATTGCTCCTTTGAATGGATTGGTTGGGACAACGACAACAACAAAGGCAAAGGATCTTATCTGCGCAAAATGGTAAAAGTTGGCAAAAACGACGTCTCTGGTTGGGTGGAAGACCATATCTATAAATGGGTAGGCGACAATAACGGCGATTACGTTAGGTTGTTTAAGTCTGTCGGAACTGGCAACGGCGATTATATAACTAACAAGATATACGGCGGCGAAGGCTGGACCTGCATCGAGCGGCACGAAATGATAAGCGGAAATAAAGAGCGCACAATGCGCGCTGCGGTAATAATAGACAATAACGTGGACGATTGGACTTGTCTTTACCCTCTTTGCGAACCGGGCGAGCGCTATGTTTTCCAGATTGAATTGCAGACAACGGACGGCGACAATCTTCGCGAAGCTATAAAACAGGAATGGCTTTCTATTGTGGCGGAAAATGGTGTTGGCGACATTGACTATTCCAATCTTAATGAGGCTAGGCATCTTGAATTGACATACGACGGCGAAAAGCCGACTTCAACTGTTTCCAATTTCATTCCGCCAAAAAATGTGAAAAATCTTTATTCTAGAATAGAATATTTTGCCGGCACTACAGAGTGGGCGCCTGGCGCCACTTATTGGTTTGCCGGTTATAGTCAAGACGCCTCTAATCCGGTTTTTGACAAAGACCCCTGCATGGAAGACGTCAAGTCATGGGCAAAGCCGGAAGAAGTCGAGTTGTACAGAGCCTCCCGATGCTTTAACGCCACATTAAAATCAAAGGGAAAAAAGCAATTCTTCTCGGAACAGTTTTTTTCATTCCAAGTGCCTGAAGCTCAGGGAATATCCGAATTTAGAACAATCAACCTTCGTTCCGACTACGCTTACATGGAATGATAAGATTGCGTTGCGAGCAAGCGGCGCGTGACTGAGGCGGCTTCCTCCATCGCGGGGAGGCCGTTTTTTTTACAAAAACATCGCCATGTAAAAGGGAATGAATGTCACGCCTTCTTCGCGTTTCAAGTCTTTGGCGCAAATCACATAGCGGTCAAAAACATGCTTTGAGTATTTTTTGCAGAACACGTCAAGCGAGCGGTGGTTTTTGTAAGTCGAAGACTTTACCTCTATTGGAATTATCTTTTTTCCAAAAGAAAGCATAAAGTCAATTTCGTGGTGGTCAAAGTTGTGAAAGTACAAATCGTAGCCATTGGCGCGCAGCGTTTGGGCGATTGCGTTTTCAAAAACCATTCCAAGGTTTATGCTTATCTTGTCAACGATTAGCTGCTTGTAGATTGACTCTTGAATCGGAAGCTTTGAGTTCATGAAAATTTGCGTGACAAGAAGCCCTGTGTCGCCCATAAAGATTTTTTGGCTCGCTATGTCCTTGCTCAAGTTGAACGCGATGTTAGGGTCGGAACAGTTGTTGGCGATATTCACAATCATAGAATCTTTTATGGCTTCAAAGGAACTGTAGGCGCGCGACACACGAGCGTTTTTTCCAAGCGCGGTGGCCTTGAAAAGCCTTGAATGGGATGACAGTTCCGATGGAAGGGCGTCAAAAATCAATGAAGTGGAAAGTTTGTAAGTCGCGTCAAGTTTTTTTAGGTCGTTGTGATACAGCGTTATTATGTCGCGCTTGACTTCGTCCACTCGCGAATAGTCGTTTGATTCCAACAGTTCGTTTACGGCCTGCGGCATTCCTCCAACCGCCATATAAAGGCGAAAGTCTTTTAACAGCTTTCGATGAACTGCGTCGCCCAAGGGCTTTTTTTGCAAAAAATTTTCCCTAATCAAATCAATGGTGACTTCGTCGCCTTTGGCCCATAGAAATTCCTCAAAGTCCATAGGGAACATGTCAATGCATTTTTCTTCGCTTGGCAAAAGAATTTTTTCCACATTTTGCCTTATCGTTATCAACGAGCCTGTTTCGATATAATGAAAGCGGCCGTCCTCCACAAACTGCTTGATTGATTGCCGCGCCAATGGGAACAGTTGGATTTCGTCAAAGATTATTAGGCTTTTATGCGGAACTAGTTTTTTTCCGTAAATCAGCGATATGGTTCTAAAAAAAGAGTCAAGGTCGGCCAAGTCCTCGAACAGACTTTTGACCTTTGGCAAGTCTTTTTGAAAGTTTATAAGGATGTATGAGTCGTATTCGTGTTTCGCAAATTCCTCGACAATGGTGGACTTTCCGATGCGCCGAGCCCCTTGAACAAGCAGAGCGCGCTTGTCGGCCCAGTCTTCTTTCCAACGCAAGAATTCTTTATAAATCTTCCTCTTAAAAGCCATGCTCTCATTATATGCACAAATATTAAGGTTTGTAAATAGCAAATTTGCACAAATTATAAGGTTTATAAATAGAGTTTTTGCACAAATATTAAGGTTTATAAACGCTAAATTTGCGCAAATTCTATAAATTCAGCGTTTTTCCCAAGCCTAATTGTATTTTTCCCTCCTTTGCGGTATCATAGCCCACTATGTTAAAACCAGAATTGATTTCTTCTCTAAAAAATTATTCGGCAAAAACATTCGCCTCCGACGCGCTTGCCGGAGTCATCGTCGGAATCGTCGCTCTTCCCTTGGCAATTGCCTTTGCCATTGCCAGCGGCGTTCCGCCGGAAGCGGGACTTTTTACCGCGATTGTGGCCGGATTTTTTATCAGCGCTTTTGGCGGAAGCAGGGTTCAAATTGGAGGACCTACCGGCGCCTTTGCCGTAATCGTTTATGGAGTTGTGGCGCAATTTGGAGTTGAAGGCCTTGCCACGGCCACGATTATGGCCGGCGTTCTTTTGATTTTGCTTGGCGCCTTTAAGATGGGCGGCCTTGTAAAGTTCATTCCATATACAATCGTAACTGGCTTTACCGCCGGCATAGCGCTTACAATTTTTGCCGGACAAATCGGAGACTTTTTTGGCTTGTCCATAGTCAACTTTCCTCAAGGCTTTGACAAGATGCCCGGAGACTTTGTGGGAAAAATTCACACTTACTTTTTGAACATAGGCCGCGTGAATTATTTTTCATTCGCGCTGGCGGCGGCAAGCTTGGCCTTGATTTTTTTGTGGCCGCGGGTCACAAAAAGAATTCCCGGCTCCCTTATCGCAATCATTTTGGCCACCTTGGTTTCGATAGTCGCTAAAAATAAATTTGGCCTTGAAACCGACACAATCGGAAGCCGCTACGGTTCAATTCCGTCCTCCCTTCCGCTTCCAAAATTGCCGGACTTGCGCCTGTCGTCTATCAGGGCTCTTTTTCCCACGTCAGTATCAATAGCGGTTTTGGCCGCCATCGAATCCTTGCTCAGCGCGGTGGTCGCCGACGGAATGATTGGAAGCAAGCACGACTCCAACATGGAGCTTATCGGCCAGGGAATCGCGAACATCGCAAGCCCGCTTTTTGGAGGAATCCCGGCTACAGGCGCCATCGCCCGCACGGCCACCAACATCAAGAACGGCGCCAAAACTCCTGTGGCTGGAATCGTTCACTCCATAACGCTTTTGTTGATTTTGATTTTCTTGGGAAGGTTTGCCGTCTACATTCCTATGGCGGCCCTGAGCGCGGTCTTGATTAACGTGGCATGGAACATGGCCGGCTTTGGAAGCATTCGCGCCTTGGTCAAAGGCCAAAAGAGCGACTCCTTTGTTTTTGCGGTGACATTTTTGATTACCGTTTTCATCGACCTGACCGTGGCCATTGAAGTGGGCCTTGGACTTGCCGCCTTCTTCTTCATCAAAAAAATGTGCGACCTTTCAAACGTTCAAGCCAAGCGTGAAAACTTGACAGAAGGAATAAGCGGCTCCTCCGAAAACCAAGAGACCCTGGACATTCCCAAGGGCGCCATGGTCTACGAAATTGACGGCCCCCTGTTTTTTGGCACTGTCCGCAAATTTGACGTGGCCGTTGAAAAGGCCGAGCTTGACTACAAGGTTTTGATTTTGCGAATGCGCAACACCATTTACCTTGACGCCGGCGGAATCCGCGCCCTTGAGCAAGCCAAGCAAGCCTGCGACCGCCGCGGCGTCACAATCGTGCTTTCCGGCATTCATACCCAGCCCTACATGCTTTGCGAAAAAACCGGCATGTTGGACAAGCTGGGCAAAGAAAACGTTTGCGCCAACATCGACCTTGCGCTGGCTCGGGCCAGAGAGATTTTGGGATAGAAGCGGTTGAAGGGGCGGGAGGGGGAGGCCTCCCCCTCGCTTCAACCGCCTGCGGCGTTTTCCGCTACCCCCTCTGCAGGGGCTTTCGCCCCCCGCTCCCCCGCTTGCTAGAACGGAGTTGATTTATATCGCGTCCGTTAATTGAACGACAGCCTTTAATTTTTTTTGTCCAATTTCTTCGCTTTAATGTAATTTTACGCTTATCCGCATAAAACTCTATGCAAAGCATGGAAACTGTGGTATAATAAAAATTGTCAAAATCTGTAGAGGTCTTACACTGACACTTTTTACAGCATAAGACTTTTACAGCGGATACGGAGAAATATTGTTATGCTCACAGCCCACTGGGCTGGTAGTTTTATAAAAATATAAAATTTGAGTTTAACATTTCTCCAAATTCTCAAAAAGGAAGGAGTAAAATGGAAACTCAAAACAAGCGGATTGATTGGATCTCAAAAGCAAAGGGGTTCGGAATACTTGGAATAGTTGCCGTTCATACGGTCCAAAGGTTCAATATTGCATTTGTTTCCAGCATAGCATTTGCAGGAATGTATTGCGTCCAGCTGTTTTTCATAATATCGGCTTACCTTTCCTTCAAATCACTTGAAAAAAATAAAGGGCGGTGGAATTGGAAAGCTTATTTAAAGTATTTATTGCATAAGATTATCCGCCTCGTTCCAGTGTTGTACACCGCGGTGGTCTGGCATTTCGCGATGCGCTGCATTGAAATCGGCGGCATTCCGGGCATTCATGACACTGTTTGGAGGAAGGTATTTTTCGCGGTCACATTCCTGAATGGTTTTTCCTATAATTTTATAAATCCATGGATGAACTGGTACATTGGTGACTTGATTGTTTTCATAGCCTTAGCTCCGCTGCTGAAAAAAATAGCAGATACTCCGAAGAAATCCGTGGTGCTTTTTGTAATTTCCGTTCCCATCGGATACCTTAGCACCCTCATTTTGAATAAGAGCGGAATTGACACGGGCTGGTATTTTTATTTTTGGCTTCCGAGACAATTTCCGTTGCTGGCGGCGGGCATCGTTTTCTACTACTTCGAAAGGGCGGGAAGTTTTGAGGAAATAAGGGATGAATTTTATTTGTTTGTATTTTTTATAGTTTTTGGATTTTTGCTTTCCAAGTGCTGGAAAAGCATTTTGGAAAACCATGTTCAATACGGGATCTTATTATTTGTACTTTCTTACACAGCATTCTCCAAACTGAATACGGGCAGGTTTTTCAACTGGCTGAAAACCTTTGGCGACAATAGTTACGGAATCTACCTTTATCACGGTTGCCTGCTTCCGCTTGCCGGAGGCCTTGTAAGTAAGATTGGGTTCAGCAAAAGCAGCTACGGTTTTGTTGCGTGCTATGTTTTGGTTTTTACCCTGTCATCGGGCATTTCTGTTGTCGTAAATAAATTTATAGAGAAACCGCTGTTCTCTTTGACAAGAAGAAAATTTGGTGTATGATAAAGCATAACAAAGCTTCAAAACCGACAAACCGGTCAAGCCGGTTTGCGGTTTGATATGTTGTGCCATTTGTCAACATAAAAAACTCCTTTTGAGAAAA
>CALDIB010000022.1 GCA_937902125.1 uncultured Treponema sp. | reverse complement strand
ACATCGCATTTTCAAAGTTACCTCTAAAAATTGCAATTTTTAGAGGTTCCCTTATCACATCTTTAGTTTGGCCAGCTTTTCGTAAACGTTTCTGGCTTCCTCTTTAGTTGAATTTGAATATTGGGGAAGCTGGAGGGTTTGCAATATTTTCAGGCCTTTTTTGCTCAAGGCGCTTCGGCCCATAAAGCGGCAAAGGGAATAAAGGGAAGAGCAAAGCTCTCCCAGCAAGGCCTCCCTTGAAGGATTGGAATTTTTTGCCAAAAGCTCCAACGCGTCCAAAAGAAGGCCTTCTGGGTCGTAGCCAAAGTCTTGGACGGCCTTGAGCGCGGGAATCAAAACGCTTTCGTCCTTGGCCTGGGTCAAAATTCGGGAAAGGGTTTTGGCTTGTCCAGCCGTTCCAAAAAGGCCCAGCATGGAAATGGCCGCCGTTTCGTCGCTCAAGCTGAAGGAAAAAAGTTCGTCGTTCGACAGGGAGCCTATGGCGCCGCCGACGCTGTTCTTGCTCATGTTCTTTATAAACCAAGAGTCCAAAATAGCCTGGCTTGAAAGCAAAAAATCCCTTTCTTTTTTTCCGTAGCCGCCTTTTTCCAACTCTTCTTTTCTGGAAACGGAAGAACCTTCCTTGGCGGAAAAAAAGTCAAGGGGTTCGTCCTTGTAAAAATTTTCGTACCCCAAGCGCCTAGGCTTTAAAGGCTTTCGTTCCGCAGCCGCCTTGACAAGGCGCCAGCCCGCAAGGCTCCAGTTTTTTGAAGTCAAAAGAACGCTTCCGTTTTTAGCGTAAAGAACGTTGTCCCAATTGAATTTTTTTGTTTTTGGCGGAAATATGGCGCCGCGAATTCTTTTTCCAGAAAGGGAATAGAGGGCGCCAAAATCCGGAGCGGCCAAAAAAATTCCGTCGGGACAAGAAAAGGCTTCCTTTATGTTTTTTATGTCGGGCGCCAAAAAAGCTTTTTCGGCCGCCCCTTTTTGGACGTTTATTACGCAGACGGAAGTTCCGGTGGCGGCGCTTGAAACAAGGGCGGCAAGTCCCTCCGGCTCAAGGGAAAGAAGCCTTGGATTTTCTCCTATGGACAAGCCCTTTATGACCCACTCGGACTTTCCGCCGCTTTTGTCCGCGGAACAAAGGCCCGCGCTTTTGTCGTCAAAGGCCAGCAAGAGGCCCGCCCTCACAGAAAGGGCGGCGGAAACTTTTGACGCGAAAACAATGCGCTCAAGGTTTTCCCCAAAGGGGCTTATCCTAACGGCCTGGCTTTTATTGTCGGACAAGGCTTCCAAAAAGACCGCCACGCTTCCGTCGTCAAGGGCGGCGGGGGGCAGTCGGCTTGAAATCGCCTCAAATTTTTCTTCCCATTTTTGGATTCCGTTCATTCCAAAACAAGCGGCCTTGTCCTTTCCAAAGACAAAAATCCGTCCGTCCCGTCCAAAAAGGGGCGGATGAAGGGCTTCAAAAGAAAGGGGCTTTTGCCAAAGGACAAGGCCGCTAGGGTTCAAAAGGCAAAGCTTTTTGTTCCGCAAAATCACGGCGGAAAAATCGTCGGGGTCAACGGACAAAAGGCTGGAGGCCGAGGCGGGAAGGCCCTTTTGCCATAGAACCTTTCCGCTTTCAGTCCAGGCGCAAACCATTTTTCCTTCGGTGACTTCCACCCAGCCGTAAGAGCTTTTGACCGGCTTTCCAAGGCCGCTTCCGCTCAAAACAGAAAGCCAAGAGTAGGAAGTTTTTCCCATGTCCAAGTCGGAAAGAAGGCTGTCTTGGCCTTCGGCGGCGGAAAGGGAAAACAGGCAAAAAAGAGTCAAAATTGCTAGAAAACGTCTTAACTTGTCTGATTTTTTATACATTTTTTCTCCAAATCCTCATTCCAAAACGCAAGTGGCCAAGGTTTCCATGTGGCTTGTTTGGGGATAAAAGTCCAAAAGGCATATTTTTTCGATTTTGTAGCCCTTTTCCTTCAATTTTTTCAAGTCCCTGACTTGGGTGCTGGGATTGCAGGAAAGGTATTTTATGACAGGGATTCCGCTTTTTGAAAGCCATTCCAAAGCCTCCCTTTCAACGCCGCTTCTTGGGGGGTCAACTACCGCCGCGTCAAAGGGGCCAATCCTTTGGCAAAGGGCTTGGGCGTTGCGCTTGGCAAAGTCCGCTCCGCTAATTCCAAAACTTTCATGCGCTTTTCCGGCCATGTTCCGCTCCGCGCACACCATTGAAAGCCTGTTTTGTTCCACCATTGCCACCCGCTCAAAAGAGTCGGCCAAAAAGACGCTGAAAGTTCCCGCCCCGGAATACAAGTCCAAGGCGTTTTTTCCAGCCAAGCCCTGGGCAATCAGGGGAACCGTCTTTTCCAAAAGGGCCAGGTTGGACTGAAAAAAGCCCTTGGCGTCAAAAACGATTTTTTTTCCGCAAATTTCGGCTTGAACCGGACAAAGCTCGTCCTGCCTTATTCCCTCAAAGCGGCTTGGGGGCAGCTTCTTTCCTTTTTTTTTGCCCTTAAAGGCCGGTTTTTTGGGCGCCGGATTCTGAGGTTTTTTTTCTTCCAAGGCGAAGGACAGCTTGGGCAGGGCGTTTTTGTGGCCGAACAAGAGGCCTTTCCCCTTGGGCCTTTCCTCCATGGGGCATTGGGAAAGCCATTCGTTGATTTCCGGAACGGCCACAGGACAGGCGGCGATGGGAACAATTTCGTTTGAGCCCCGGCCTTCCATTCCGCCGTCGTGAAGCTGGAATCGGCTTCTGTAGGCCAAATAAGGGCCTTGAACTTTTTGAATTTCAGGAACCTCAAGGCCGGCCCTTAAAAAAAGTTCTTTCAAGACTTGGGCCTTCAATTCGCTTTGAAATTCATAGTCTATGTGCATATAGTCGCAGCCGCCGCACTTCATGTAAAGGGGGCAGGCCGGAAGAATCCTTTTTGGAGAGCTTTCCAGAACGCGGACAATTTTTCCCTCGTCATAGTCGGAAAAGCGTCTTACTATTTCTATTTCAAGCCTTTCGCCGGGAATGGCAAAGGGAACGAAAACATTTTTGTTTCCTGACTTTCCCATGCACTTTCCGCCAAAGACCATTTTTTCGGCCAAGAATTCAATTTTGCCGTCATTTTCCCTTGATAAATTCATCGCAAAAGTATATTATCACATAATCAGCGGAGGCTCAAGTTATGACCACAAACAGTTTTTATCAAACTATGAAGGACGGAACGGAAATTCACGTAATGCGCTGGATTCCTGACGGAGAGGTTAAAGGCGTTGTACAACTGTGCCACGGCATGAGCGAGCATTCGCTGAGATACGACAAAATTGGCTGCATATTGGCCGAAAAGGGCTGGGTTCTTTCGGCCCACGACCAAAGGGGCCACGGAAAGACCGCCCAAAACGCGGAAAGCAAGGGACAGGGAAAGTTCGGATATTTGGCCGACAAGGACGGATTCAACGCCGTCACAGACGACTTGCTTGAGCTTGTCATCGACTTAAAGGCCGAGTTCCCCCAAAAAAAATGCTTTTTGCTGGGCCATTCCTTTGGCTCCATTGTTTCCCAAAACTTCATTGAAAAATACGGCGAGGAAATTGACGGCGCCATTCTTTGCGGAACAACCGGCCCTCGCCAGGCCTTGATGTCCGCGGCCAAAATTGTCTTTGGCCTCAACGCCCTCTTGCTGGGAAAAAAACACCGCTCGGCTTTTGACGCCAACTTGGCCTTTTTCGGCTACAACAGAAGGGTTCCCAAGCCCCGCAAAAGCAAGTTCGACTGGCTTAGCAAAAACGAATTCAACATCCAAATGTATGAGGCCGACCAGTGGTGCGGCATCGTTCCCACGGCAGAATTCTACTGCCAGATTGTGGGCGGCCTCCGCCAAGTCCACAAGGCTTCCGCCATGAAAAAAATTCCCCAAGGGCTTCCCGTATACTTTGTCTACGGCTCCGACGATCCGGTGGGCTCTTACGGAAAGACAATCAAAAAGCTGCTTGAAATCTACAAGGGCAACGGCATGCAGGACGTTTCAGAAAAAGTTTGGCAGGGAGACCGCCACGAGCTTTTCAACGAGCTTGACGGCGAGGAAGCGGTGAGCGACGTCCTTTCTTGGATGGAAGCGCGGCTAAAATAGGCGCCCTTGCGCGAAATCGCTTTTTTTGCTAGAATGCCCCCATTGTGTTGTACCGTTATGGAAAGGACAAGAACGGCCGCCCGGTAAAGAAGGCCGTGGTCTATACAAAAGAAGAGCATAAAATACCTATAAATAAGATTGACCCTGACGCCATTGGAGTTGTCCGCCGCCTTAAGGAAAGCGGATTTTCAGCATACATTGTGGGCGGCGCCGTCCGGGACTTGATTTTGGGCAACAATCCAAAAGACTTTGACATCACTACGGACGCCACTCCGTCAAAAATAAAAAGAATCTTTAGAAATTCCCGCATAATCGGCAGGCGCTTTAGGCTTGTCCACGTCTTTTTTGGCCCCAAGATTTTTGAAGTCAGCACCTTCCGCTCCACGGCGGAAGGCTCAATAGGAAACGACTTTGGCTCCATGGACGAAGACGTGATGAGGCGGGACTTCACCTTGAACGCCCTTTACTACGACCCCTTGCTGGAGCAGGTGATTGACTACGTTGGCGGCGTACGGGACATAAAAAAATGCGTTTTGCGGCCTGTCATTCCCTTGGACAGAATCTTTGTGGAAGACCCGGTAAGAATGCTCCGCGCCGTAAAATATTCGGCCACCACCGGCTGCAAAATGAGCTGGAACCTTCGCCACAAAATACGAAAGAGCGCCAGCCTTCTTTTGCCCATATCTCCCTCCCGCCTTACGGAAGAGATTTTAAAAATCATAAATTCAGGACACGCCTTTGACATTGTCCGGGAGGCCTTGGACACCGACTTGTATATGGCCCTGCAGCCGGCCGCCACGGAATTCATGTTCAGCGACAAGAATTTTGAAAAGTCCTATATGCAAAATTTAAAGCGGTTGGACGCGCTGAACATTGTGGAAAAGGACGCCCGCCTTGGAAAAAAGCTTGTCTTTTTAATCAAGGACTTTGTCTTGTCTTTGACCGACTGGAAAAAAGAAGTTGAAAAAAAGCATTCCGCTGGGGAGCTTTACGCCAAGACTTGGGAGCAGTGCCGCCACTTTGTCCTTCCCATGAACCCCCAAAGAAGCGAATTGGAATACGCGGTCAGAAGCGCCTTGCGGGAAATTGGCGTGAGCGTGAGGATTCCCAAAAATGACGGAGAAAAGGGACCGGAGGGCGCAAAAAAAAGCCGCCGCAGAAGAAGAAAAAGAAATCCCCAAATCCGCGAAGAGTCTTCGGCGCTGTAAGGGCGGCCAGAGCCTAGCTTGTGATTTTGTCGATTATTATGCTCACTTCCTCAATCAAGATGCCTGTGTATTTTTCTATGTTGTCGATTATGTATTGCTGCAATTTGTAGACTTCGCCAGTCAGCTGCCTTCCAAAGGGAACGTCCACGGTGATTATTATTCTGTAGCCTCTGGCGTTTGTCTTTATGGTGATTTTTCGGACGCGGATGTTCTTGTCAAATTCTCCCACGCAGTGCATGGTCATTTGGGTGAGGGCGGCTTCCGAAATGGAAACCCTGCCTTTCTTTGAGAACTCAGGGCGGACGACGGACTTTTCAAAAACTTCTTTTCCGGCGCCTCGCCTTAACACGCGGGAAAGGGGGCCGCCCTTGCTGAAAAAGACCTTGAGGGAATCGTAAAAAATTTGCGGATAGTTCCGCTTTATTTCTATGGCGGGCACGGGAATGACGTGCTTTCCTTCGATTTGGCGGCTTCTTATGGCCTTGTCAATTTCCTCCCGGCTGGCTATGTCCTCGATTTTTATTACGTTGGCGGGCGGCGGAAGCTGGAGGCGGGTGGCGATTTTCACCGCCATTTTTTCCGAAGTTCCGATTAAAAGGATTTTTTTGAATTTGCTTTCCCTGATTTTAAGCGCCACCTGGTCCCGGTGTTCCTTGTCGTCAAAGACCGCCACGCGGACGGCGCCCATGTAAGTCTTTTCGCTCTTGGCCGACTTTCCCGCTATTATTTTGTCGTCTACAATCAAAAGGCCGTCGTCGATTATGGCGTTTATGCCGTATTTTTGCGCCAAGAGTTTGGCCTTGAAACTTTTTCCGGTTCCGCTTTCGCCCACAAGCGCGTATACTTGAATGTTCTTGAATTTGTTCAAAAAGTCGGAAAATTCCATCAAAAATATTTTAGCGCGAGTCCTTAAAAAAAGCAAGAAAATCTTGGCTTTCTCCCGCGTCAATAAAGGGAGGAAGGCCCAAATCGTTTTGGGGAAATTCCATTCTCACCGCGCGCAAAAAAAACTTTCCTTCCTCAAGGCCGGGAACAAGGCCCCGGTATTTTTTGTCTCCCAAAATCGGAAGGCCCCGCGCGGCTCCTTGGGCCCTTATTTGCCTCTTTCGCCCGGTGAAAATTTGAAAGCGGACAAGGCTTATTTCCTGCCCGTTAAATGCTGCATGAGCCAAGGGCTCGGCGATTGTTTTTGCGGCTTTTCCCCCTTCTTGGACGGCGCGGCTTGTGGCAAAGGAATTTTTTTCAGGCCCCCGCGTCTCTTCAATAAAGTCTTCCCAAAGCTCTTTGCGGGAAAGGCGGCCTTTCACAATTCCCAAGTAATATTTTTTTATCTCATGGCTTTTTATTTTTTCCGAAAACCAGCGGGCGCCCTTTAATGATTGGGAAAGCGCCAAAAGGCCGCTGGTTTCCTTGTCCAGCCTGTGAAGGGGCGCCGGACAAAAGGACAGGGAAGAATTTTTTTGCGCCGAAAAAAACTCCGCGACGGAGCCGGGGCCGTGGGTGGGAACCCCGGAAGGCTTGTCAATAAAAAGAAGGCTTTGGTTTTTAAAGATTATGGGGTAGGGGCAGTCAGCCAAAGAAAAAGCCTTTTCCTCCAGGGGCGAAACCAAAAAACTGGCGGCGCTCAAAACGTCGCCCTCGCTTGTCAAGTCGCTCCCCTTGGCTTTTTTTCCGTTCAGGCGGACAAGGCCCTTTCTAAGGGCGCTTTCCACGGCCCCTTGGGAATTCTCCTTTAAGACGCGGCGCAAAATTCTGTCCAAGCGCCTGCCAGAATCGTCTGAGCCCAATGTCCACTCCGTTCGCTCCATTGCTCCATGTTAGCGCCTTTTTGTTCTATTTTCAACTCTTGAAAAAGAATGGTTTTTGCGCTAAAATCTTCAATCATGTTTTTCGGAAAAAAAGTTTTTGCGGAATTGTTTTCAAACCCTGTTTTCCTGGCCTGCATTTTCAGCTGGTTTTCCGCGCAATTCATAAAAACCATAATCGGACTTTTTTCCGGAAAAATTCATTCCCTTAAGGCCTTGGCAGAAAGCCTTTTTTGGCGCACGGGTGGCTTTCCCTCAAGCCACACGGCCTTGGTCACAACCTTGGCCACTTGCGTCGGCTTTAGGTCGGGAGTTTCAAGCGACGTTTTCATGCTTTCATTTTGCTTTTTGATGGTCACCATACGGGACGCCTTGGGAGTGCGGCGGGCCTCCGGCTTGCAGGCAAAAAAGCTCAACGAATTGGGAAACGAGCTTTCGGACAAAAAAATGATTTCATACAAGCCCATAAAGGAAATCCTTGGCCACAGGCCCATGGAAGTCGCCTTTGGCGCGATTTTGGGATTTTTCATCGGGTTGGGATTCGCGGTTTTGTAGTTTATGGAACTCTTGAAAAAACTGGCCGCGCCCGCCTTTGGCGCCCTTGCCTTGTCGCTCGCAATTTTCCTTCTCAAAAGCGCCCCCTCGTCAAAACTTTGGAAGGGCTACACCACATTAAGCGTTCCGGCCGCCGCCGACGAAAAAGCGGTCAACGGAGTTTTGTCCGAAGGGGGATGCGGAGACTACATCGCGCTTGAAAGCCAAGAGCAAGTCTTTTTCGGCGGATACGAAAGCGCGAGGCTCAAGTATTTTTACGACAAAAACAAGGGCTACAAGATTTACTACATACCGGACTCAAACGCAAGGGGCGCTCAAACGGCCGCGAGAATCCTTCAAAGCCGCCTTCACATCGACGCCGTTTTGGGAAGCAGGGCGGCCTTTCCTTATGTCGCGCCCCTTGTCTGCGTTCTGGTCTTCGCAGCTTTTTTCGCCTTTGCGGAAAACAAGGCGGTGTTCGCCGCCGCTTCCGCTCCGGCGCTTTTTTTCGCTTTTTGCAATCCCTTTTACGCCGCGGCCGCCGCGGTTTGCCTTGAACTTTACGCCTTTTTTTTGGCGCAAAAAATGTGGCGCAGAAAGGGCTGGGTTTCTTGCGCGGCAAAAAACCCTTTTGCGGTTCTTTTTATGTCGGCGGCCTTTTTGCTTTCAATTGCGGCGGGAGGGGCGCGGCCGCTTTATTTTTTGCTGAGCGCCGCCTGCGCGTTTTGCCTTCTTTTGGCGCTCTTCAATTGGCAAATCATAAGCGAAAAAAAAGAGCGCTTTTTGCCGGTGTTCATACGGAGCGCAAAGCGAATGGGAGCCTTGAGCGTCCAAAGCGTCCGCCGCTCCGCATTTTCGGCGCTGGGAATTTTCGCCTTGTTCATCCTCCTTTTGCTTGGAAGCGATTTAGTCCCTTCGTCAAGCGAAAAGGGCTTGTTTTTTCCCGCCCCGACAGAGTATAATGAGGGGGAGCGCGACTTTCCAAATTTGGACGACTATTACGCCGTCAAATGGAACGCCTTGGCGGCCCCTTACAGGACGCTCAACAAAAAGAGCTCTGAGATTCCGGCGGAAGGCGACAAAGTGGAAATGGTTCATTACACAAAAACGCCAGACGGAATTAAAAGCCAAACGGAGTTTGTCCGCTCATACGACAAGGCTTTTAGAAAAGAGGCCTTGGCCCAATTGGATCTTTTTGAAAGGGCTCCCGTAGAAAAACTTTGGAAGGCCCAAGGAAAAAGATTCTCCGTACGCTATACTTCCGGCGGAGGGGAAAACGCCGGATTCGGCGTCGCGGCCGCCTTGATTTTAGCCATGTTGCCGTCGCTTTTTGCGGCGCTCTATTATATTTTTGCTTTGAAACGGGGAAAATATGTTTCCTGATTTTGTGTTGAAAAAAAAGGACTTGGTTCAGTCCGTAGCCACGGCGTTTTTGCCCAGAACGGTTTTGATTCCGCTAAAGCAGGAAACGGGTGTGGTTTGCGCGCCCTTGGTAAAGGCAGGCGACAAAGTCCAGGAAGGGCAGGTGATAGCCGAAGACTCCGCTGGAAGCGAGTCGGCGAAAATACACTCGTCCATTCCTGGAATCGTCTTGGGAATAAAGAACTGCTCCGAGCCTGACGGCCGTTATGGAAAGGGCGTGGAAATAAAGCTTAGCGGCCGCTTTTCCCACATCGGAAAAAAACTCAAGAGCTTCGACTGGCTTTCTTGGGGAGGCCCGTCAATCACAAACAGAATAAGCGCCTTGGGCGTAATCAACACATTCTCAATGAGAAACGGCCGCTCCCTTTCGGCCGACATCAAGGACGCGCAAAAAAGCGGAGCGCCAAGGCTTTTTGTCCGCCTGTTTGACGAAGATCCTTCTTGCCAGACAGACAGCGTTTTGACCCAGTCCGCCTTTGACAAAATACAGCTGGGCCTTGAGGTCGCGGTCAAAGCGCTTGGCCCTGCAGAAATCATTTTTGCCTGCAAAAAGGACGCGGCCTTTCAAGCGAAAATTTTGGCGCTTAGGCCTGATGTAGAAAAAAACGGCGCCGAACTTTTTGTCATTCCCTTTGACACCCGCGAGTATCCGGTTGGAGTCAAGGAATCCTTGGCCGGGCGCTACATAAAATTTTCCAAGTCACAAGAAAAGGAACGGGATGTCATCCGAAACTCCCTTTTTGTTGACGCCACAACCCTTGCGGTTTTGGCGGATTCGTTGGTATACAACGTTCCTGTGGAGCGCGTTTTTGTCCATGTTTGGGGAGACTGCCTAAAGTCCGGCGCCGTCCTAAAAGTTTGCGTCGGAAGCAGCTTTAGAACGCTGGCGGAACAGCTTGGACTTGAGGAAAAAACAATCGGAAAAATAATCGTCAACGGCCACTTGAACGGATTCTCCGTTCCGTCATTGGACACACCGGTGGCAAAATGGGTCAAAAGCGTCGCCTTCACAAGCAAGACTGATTTGGCCGACTACTCAAGCGCCTTTTGCTTTGACTGCGGCAAGTGCTCCCGCGCTTGTCCGGCCAAGATTTATCCAAACGCGATCTTCGCCCACTTGATAAAAAGAATCAAGGTTCCCCAAGATTTCATAAGATCAAGCCTTTTGTGCGTTGAATGCGGAGTTTGCAATTCGGTGTGTCCGACAAAACTTCCTTTGGCTGAGACCGTAAAAATTTTAAAGGACAGGCAAAACAATGGATAGCAAAGTCACTTTGGCGCCTTTCACCAGTTTTTCAAAAGTCGCGCCGCTAAAAATTCTTTTCTTTTGGTGCGCCCTAACGCCTCAAATAGCCATGCTTTTTTTAAGCGGAAGCTACAAGTCCCTCGCGCTGGTTTTGGCGGCGGTTTTGGGAGCTTTGGCAAGCGAGGCCTCAAGCTTGACAAAAAAGAACGGCAAAAGTCTTTCCGCCGCCTACGCGCTTTTGGCGGGAACAATCATAGGCCTCTTTTTTCCTCCTGATTTTCCCGCGGCGAGCGCCTTCTTAATCACGTTCTTCTTTTTGTTCATGTCAAAATCCATTTTCGGCTCTTCGGGAAGCTCGTGGCTCAATCCAATCGCCATCGCCGTCATGGGCGCTTGGTTTGCCGGCCAATCCTTCTTTGGCTCGTTCACGGTTTTTGGAGCCGACCTTCTGGCAAAAAATCCGTCCCTCAATTTGATTGACGGAGCGCTTTTGACAAACGGCGCCGACGAAAAGATAACGTTGTTTTTGAACGACACGGTTTTCAGCCTCTTTGGCGTCTCAATACCAAACGGATACGTTTCGCTTTTTTGGGACAACCACGCCGCCATTCCCGCCTTTAGGTTCACCTTTTGGACCTTGGCAGCATCCATCTTTTTCATTGCCTTTGACTATGCGTCCGCGCGAATTCCTTGCGTGTTCCTCCTTGTGTATGGGCTTTTGGTTCGCTTCGCGTCGCCCCTTTGGACAGGCGGAGGAGCTAGGGACGGCGACTTGCTTTTGGCCTTTCTTTCCAGCGGAATTTTATTCGCGGCCTTTTTCCTTATCCAGTGGCCGGGAACCGTTCCATGCTCGGATTGGGCAAAAATCCTCTACGCGGCTATCGGCGGCGTTTTGGCGTTTGTCTTCTGCGGAACAGGAACTTCGCCCATTGGAGCCGTCGCCACGGTTTTGTTCATGAACATAATTTCCCCAGCCATTCAGGAGGCGGAGTCAAGAAGCGTCCGTAAAAAACTTTCGGCGCTTTTGGCCGATAAATTAGGGGAGGGCGAGCGATGAACGAGAGCGCGAAAAAACAATTGTTGCAGTCCGGCGTTTTTGCAGGACTTGTTTTGGCCTTATTCTTAATATTGTCGGCCTTTGTGGTTTTGGGAAGAAAAAACTGGGAGAACGGACTTAGAAGCGCTGTGGAGCAGGTTCTTCCCGCAAGCGAATGGCAGTGCGGAAAAATGATTCCCATCGATTCCAATTTCAGCGTGAGCGCCGCTTGCTTCGAACTTGTCAACAAAAAATCGCCGTCAAAAAAATCATTCGCGCTTATAATGAGAATCGCGACGCATTTGGGGCCTCAACCGGCGGTCTTTGTTTGTCAAGACGGAAAGACGGCCTTTTGCGGCGCCGCCTATTTCAACAGCTCCTTGGCAAAAGAATTTGAACGGAGCAAATTCAGCCGCCAGCTTGACTACTGGACCCAAATAGCAGACAGCCTTATAAACAAGGCCGCCCAAGCGGAGGAGTCAAAATGAAAAAGAACCTTTACTTTGTTTTTATCGCCGCCTCGTTCGCGCTTTTGGCCGCCGCGCCGGGACGCTTGGCTTACGGACTTCCTTTAATCATAGAAATCAATTTGCTTATGGCGGCCGGAAGCTTTTTTCAGTCTTTTATAAAAAAATTTGATATGGGCGGCCTTTGCGACATACTGACCCTTTCGTTCATTGTTTTCATGGCGGCCTTATTCAAACAGATTTTAGTTTTGTTCTCTCCGGTCTTGGCCTTGACCTTAAGTTTTTGCGTTTACATTCCGGCGCTTTCGGTATATTTGCTGGGAAGCGTTTTTTCGGAACATGGAGGCTCCGTTTCTAAAAACGCGGAAAGCGCCATGTGGTTCAGCGCTTTTGCCCTGACATTTTTTTTGCTAAGAGACATATTTGGATTTGGAACGGTGACGATTCCAATTCCCAACGGAATAAAAGAGGCTTTGCTGTTCAACGCCGACAAGACGGCCTTTCTTTCGTTTTTTGCCACCGTTCCGGGAGCCTTGGCTATTTTGACTTTGTGCATGTCGTTTTTGCTTGCGGTTCAGATGAAAATGAACGCGATTGAAAACGCGGGGGGAGCGGATGAGAATAATTGACACTTGCCTTTTTTACATTTTCTTTTGCTCGGCGACGCTGATTTATGGAATCGGAACCTTGCAAGCCGCCGAAACGAGCCTTTCCAGAAAGCGAATCGCTCTCACGGCTTTCAAGTCATTGTGCTGCGTCCTTACTTCAGTTTCCATAACAAAAGCGCTATCCCAATTGCTTTTGGTTCCCCTTTCCCTCGCGGAGCTTTATCCTTTGGCGGCGCTCTTGCTGTTTACCGGAACCAGCGTTTTCTTTGAAATCATATTTCAATTGACAAGCAAAAAAAGCTCGTCGGAATTCACCATCTCTTTTTTGACTGTTTTGCTGGCCTTGAACGAAGGAGAAAGCCTTCTTGATTCAATCGCAATCAGCGTATGCTGCTTGGCAAGCTATTGCCTATTGATTCCCCTTTTGCGCTCCTTTACAAGCAAACTTGCAAGGACAAAAAGAATGGATTCGTTCAAGCAAAAAACGACGGTCTTTTTGTGCATGGTTGTCATAACTATGGCGCTGTTCGCGCTGAATATTTCTTGGATTAACGCAGGCGTTTAAAATGGCTTTAAAGATCTTTTTATTGATACTGTTTTTAATAATCATCGCGCTTTTTGTCGTCGCAATAGCGAACATTTTCTTGCCAGCTGTAAAAAACCAGCTGCTGAAAAACGCGGACTTTCTTTTTTCGCCTCTGGAAAAAGGCTACATATTCAGGCAAGTTGACAACAACCTTGCGATGTCGGACAAAAGGGCTGTGGTTCTAAGCAATCCGCAAAAAGCAAAATCCCAGCGGATGGAATACAACGGCCTTCGCAACTGCGCCGTAATAGCGGCATTTTTTGGCTCGATCACAGAAAACAACTTTGACTGCATTGGCTACGGAGACTGCGTTTCGGCCTGTCCTCAAGAGGCCATTGAGATTCACGGCGGAACGGCCATTGTGACCGACGCTTGTTGCGGATGCGGACAATGCGTCCAAAGCTGCCCAAAAAACTTAATCCAGCTTTTTCCAAGAAACAAAAGGGCAATACAATACAAAAATGATGTGGAAGGCGAGCGCATTATGGAAATTCCCGCCAAAAAGGACTTTAAATTTTGGAAGAAATGGTATACAATCTTAAGTTAGCGTAAAAATGTCACATTATCGGTTTTGCCTTGAATACATAGGCAGTTCTACAGAATTTCAAGACGACTCTTCATACCAGGCGGCTTATAAAAGCGTGTACAAGCCTTTGGGCACCCTTTTGTTCGCCAATCCCGACTTGAAATTTTCGTTTT
The DNA here is from genome assembly GCA_937902125.1 of uncultured Treponema sp. Lineage (GTDB taxonomy): Bacteria > Spirochaetota > Spirochaetia > Treponematales > Treponemataceae > Treponema_D. The sequence continues at coordinate 16,521 of CALDIB010000022.1, read as the reverse complement.
ACTTTACAGGCCCTCAAATCGAATTTTTTAAAAAGAAAAACCCTGAATTTTTGGACTTGATTAAAAACCTCATTTCCAGAAAGCAAATAGAAATAATCGGCGGCGGATACTACAATCCGATTTTTCCGTTGATTTTTCCCCAAGACCGCGCCGCGCAAATTGACAAGCTTTCCCTGGCGCTCAGACAGAATTTTGGAAAAAGGCCTAGAGGAGCCTCTCTTTTTTGCGACAGTTGGGATCCGTCGCTTCTTTCAACTTTGGACGCGGCGAACATAGAATACGTTTTGCTTGACTCAAGCATTTTGCCCAACGCCAAAAACATTTTCCTTCCGCTGGCCATGAACAACTTGGGAAAATCCACCTTGATTCTTCCTGTATACTACTGCCTTGCGGCAAAAGAAGGAGAGTCGCCAAGCGAATACTTCGCAAGAATTTCCGCCGCGTGCAAAAGCGCGTCAAAGCTATCGCCAGAGTTTTCAGGAATGAACAAGACTCTTTGCGTTTCATACAAGCTTGAAAGCGTGAAGCCCTTGCTCGATTCAGAATGGATTCAGGAAAGCCTTTCGTTAATCAAAGGCGACGGCTCTTGCTCCTTGGACTTGCCCTACAATTGCGCGAAGGAGTCAGAAGCCTATGTTCCCCGCTTTGTGCATTCTGGAATCAATAAAGAAATCGCGCGCTGGTGCTTCGCGCCATACGAGCCTTTGGAGCAAAAAAACAGCTATCCCGTAAACATTTACGACTATTTGCAAGTCTACAAAACAAGCCATTCTCTCTTTGACAGAATGATGAACGTGAGCATGCTTGTAAACCAATGCCACGGCGACAAAATGAGAAAAAACGCCGCCAGAGAAAAGCTTTTGGCCGCGCAACGGGGAGAGGCCTTTATTTGCCGCTCCAAAAACGAGCTGGCCGCCTTTAAAGAAAGACAAAACGCCTACAAAAACTTGACCGAAGCCGAGCGCCTTGTCCGAGAATGCGAAGCCTTTAAAGAGTCGCTGACCAGTTACGACTACAACGGCGACGGATTCAAGGAATACGTTTGCCGTTTGGAAAAATTCAATGTTTGCGTCGGAAGCGAGGGAGGCTCGATTTTTGAGTTGGACGTGATGAAGGCCAGCGGAAATTACGCGGACAACATTTCGCGCTCGCAAAAATACGACGGCCTTGACGACAATTATTTTAGAGGCATTTTTGTAGACCACTTGTTTGAAGACGACGAAGCCAAAAAGTATTGCAGGGGAGAGCCTTGCAGAAACGGAATGTTCTCCGCAAAAAGATACAAGGAATCCTTGTTCTCAAGCGCCAGGCAGGAAATTCACCTTGAGGCAAAAACAAAATTCTCAACCTTGGACCAGCCCATTCTTTTAAAGAAAAACTACACAATCAAGTCAAACGGAATAACGGTTCAATACATACTAAAAAACGAAGGCCCCATAACAGTTCAAGGAAAGTTTGCCGTTGAGTCAAACTTCGCGGAATTGAACTTGCTCAATCCAAACTACAAGCCTTACAACATCGAAGTTGTTTCCGGCGAGACAATCATAAGCGGAAGCAGCGCCGAGCCTTGCTGCAAAAAAAACAAGGACGGCTTGATTCAACGCGCGTCGGCGGTTCAAATCACGGACTTAAACTCAAACGTGTCCTTCATGTTCACCCCAAACGAAGAGGCGGCCGTCACCTTCTTTCCCGTCAACATCCAGCGGCGCAACATGGACACTGACATAGTTCAAAACGAAAGCAAAACTTTTGTCGCCGCCTTTATTTGGGACGTTGACCTAAAGGCCTCCATGGAAGTTGAAAAGACCATAAGCATGACAATCAATTACACAAAAAAGCGAAAAATATCGCCCTAAGCTCTTGACACTTTTCTTCAAAAAGAATAAAATGCTTCTTACGTTTGACACTCAAACGCAATACGCTGCCTTAGCTCAGCTGGTAGAGCACGTGATTTGTAATCTCGGGGTCGTGGGTCCAAATCCTACAGGCAGCTTTTTTGGGGAGTTTCCCGAGTGGTCAAAGGGGACAGACTGTAAATCTGCTGGCTAAGCCTTCGTAGGTTCGAATCCTTCACTCCCCACTAAAATTTTGTCTGACGATAATTGCTTTTACAAAAACGGACTTTCCTTTGAATGCCGGCGTTGTTCGGACTGCTGCAGATTGGCGCCCGGCGTTGTTTACCTTTCCAAAAAAGATTTGACAAGGCTTTCAGAATGGTTTAAACTAGAGCCGGACGATTTTATAAAAAAATATTGCCGTTGGGTTCAATATTACGGAAACAAAGAGGCGCTGGCTCTTTTGGAAAAAGAGAACTACGATTGCGCGCTTTGGGGCAAGGAAGGCTGCGCGGCCTACGGAGCCAGACCCGTCCAATGCTCAACCTATCCATTTTGGTCGTGGATATTGCAAAGCGAACAAAGCTGGATGGAAGAAGGCAAAAGCTGCAAGGGAATCAACTATGGAAAGCTTCATTCCCGCCAAGAAATTGACGGGCAAAAATTCTTATACGAGCGGAACTTTCCAATAACCAGAGATTTGGAGCAAGTTTTTTGAAAGTCTTTTTTTGGGGAACTAGAGGCTCTACGCCGTCTCCGCTGACATTGGAACAAGTTCAGGCCAAAATAAACGCGGCCGTAATGCGAATCCAAAGCAAGGACATCGCCAGCGCCGACGCGCGCCAAAAATTTTTGTCCAACCTGCCAAGTCATATTTACGGCACTGCGGGAGGAAACACTTCCTGCGTTCAAGCCGTCGCGGACGACGGAAGCCAAATAATTTTTGACGCGGGAACTGGCTTGCGAGTTTTGGGAAAAAAATCCCAGCCGCCAAAAAACAAGCGATATTCGATTCTGCTTTCGCACTTGCATTGGGACCACATTCAGGGATTTCCTTTTTTTGACGCTATTTACGATCCCGAGTCAAAGATTGACATCTATTATCCTGTCGAAGGATTTGAAAAAAAATTCCAAGAGCAAATGAAGGAGCCTTTTTTTCCAATCGATTTTTCCGCGCTTAAAAACATCTCGTTTCGGCAGATAAAAAATCAAGAGGAATTTAAAATTGGAAGCGTGACGGTAAGCTCATGCAAAATGAGCCATCCGGGCGGCTCTTTCGCCTATTCCCTTAGCGAGGGCGGAAAAAAGAAATTCATCTACGCCACCGACATAGAGCTTTATTTGGACGCGGCGAACTACCAAAACAGCGTGGAAACTTTTTTTTCCGGCGCAAAAGCCGCGGCGATTGACTCCCAATACACAATGCGGGAAGCGATAGAAAAAATCAGGTGGGGACATTCTCCTTTTTCTTACGCCGTCGATTTCGCCGCTCAAATGTCAATCGAAAAAATTTTTCTTTTCCACCACGAGCCCGAACATTCCGACGAAGAACTTGACGCGATTTTGCGCTCGGCTAGGTGGTATTCAAATTTTGTGGCCCGGAGAGTTGTGGACGTAAACCTTGCCATTGAGGGAACGGAGATTGACTTATGACGGGAGAAGCTTTCGCGCTGACCTATAATTTTTCTTGCGAAGAGTTAAAGGCTTTGGCCAAAATCGCGCGGGAAAACCAAGACAAAATCCCAAAAATTTTGTATAATTTTTCCCGCAGCGTCCAAAACAAAGTTTACGCTTGCATGTCAATAGACGAGGTTGAAAAAACATTCAAAAATGAAAGCAACGCATAGAATCACAATCCCATTGGCGGCAATCGCGCTTATGGCGCTGGCAGGAGCCGCAGCCGCTTTTTTTTGTCTAAAAAGCCTGACTTCTGAACGGGACCCCAACGGCGGCGTTTCCGCCCGGATCGAAATACAAAGCGGGGATTCGGCAAAAAAAATAGCCGCCGCGCTTGAAAAAGAAAAAATCATAAAGAACAAAGACGCGTTTTACATTTTGGCCCGCTTTCCCAAATTGGCAAGCCTTTTGTTCAACGAAGACTCAGAAATTTTTTGCGTAAAGACAGGCGTTTGCCGCGTGAACAGCGGAATGAACGCGGCGGCCATTTACAAGGAGCTTTCTGCGGGCCATGAGGAATTGACATACGTTTCCGTTCCGGAAGGCTTGACAATTTCAAAAGTCGCCGCCCGCATGGAAAGCGCCGGCGTTTGTTCCGCAAAAGACTTCATTGAAGCCGCAAAAGGGCAGGAAGGCTTTTTGTTTCCCGACACCTACGCCCTGGCTCCAAACAGCGACGCCGCAAAAGTCGTGAAAATCATGCGAGACAATTTTTTCCAAAAGATTTCTGAAATTCCGTCCCTAAAAGACGCAAGCCAAAAAGAGCTTTCCCGCCTTGTGACTCTCGCTTCCATAATCGAGCGGGAATACAGAAGCCCGGACGAGGCGCCTTTAATCGCCAGCGTCTTCACAAACAGAATTAAAAAGGGCATAGGCCTTTACTCTTGCGCCACAGTGGAATACGTGATAACGGAAGTCTTGGGCCGGCCCCATCCCGACATCATAACTTACGACGACTTAAAGATTCAAAGCCCTTACAACACTTACATAAACGCGGGCCTTCCTCCGTCGCCCATTTGCAATCCAGGCCTTGTGGCGCTCAAAGCCGCAGCGGAGCCGGCCCAAACCGACTACTATTACTTTCAGCTCATGGACGAAAGGGAAGGGCGGCACGTCTTTACAAAAACCCTGTCCGAGCACGTTGCCCAAGGCGCCATATTCAAGACAAAGAAGGCGTCGCGCTGATGGCAGGCCTTATTTCCCAAGACACGATCGAGCGTATAAGGCAAAGCGCCGACATCGTTTCAATCATAAACAATTACACCAACTTGACTCAGAGGGGCGCCCAATATTGGGGCTGCTGCCCCTTCCACAACGAAAAAACGCCTTCCTTTGCCGTTGACCCGGTTAGAAAATTCTACCACTGCTTTGGCTGCGGAGCGGGCGGAGACGTGGTGAAATTCACCATGGAAATGGAAAAGCTTTCCTATCCCGACGCGCTTAAGGAACTGGCCAAAAGATGCAACATAGAAATTGTCTACGAAGGCGGCTCCCACATTCCTCAAAAAAAAGACGAGGACTTGGACGCCATTCGGGAAGTCTACGGCCGAATAGCGGGCACCTTCCATTTTTTTTTAACGCAAACTCCTTCTGGAAAACAGGCGCTTGAATACATTAAGGGCCGCGGCCTTACGGACGAAACCCTGCAAAAGTTCAAGCTGGGATACGCGCCCGCCGACCGCCGCTGGCTGAAAAAATTTTTGGCGGAAAAAAACTATTCCGACGCTTTTTTGGCAAAAACAGGCCTTTTTAGCAAAAAATATCCCGACGCCTGCATTTTCGCCGGCCGCTTGATTTTTCCCATTTTTGACAGGAACGGGCAGGCGGTGGCCTTTGGCGGCCGCATTTTAGGCGAGGGAGAGCCAAAATACTTGAACTCGCCGGAACTGGCCCACTACCACAAAAGGGAAACCCTATACGCCTTCAACTTTGCCAAAAATTCAATCCACAGGCAAAAAACCGCAATTTTGTGCGAAGGCTACATGGACGTAATCGCCTACCACCAATGCGGAATCGACATTGCCGTGGCGCCCTTGGGAACAAGCCTGACGGAACAGCAGCTGAAAATCCTGCAAGGCTTTTGCGAAACAATCCTTTTGTCCTTTGACTCGGACGGGGCTGGGCAAAAGGCCACCAAGCGCGCCATATTGATGTGCCGCCAGTTCAACTTGACCACAAAAATAATCCGCCTTGAGGGGGGAAAAGACCCTGCGGAAATTATGATAAAATTTGGGCCTGAGACCTTGACGAAACAGGTTCAAAATGCTATATTAGACGCCGACTATCTGTTGTCTAAAATAAGGGCGCAATATCCATCGGAGTCTCCAGAGGACAAAACAAAAGCCGCCTTGGCTTTTTTTCCGTATGTCGATTCGCTCCAGTCAGACATTCAGAAAGAATCAAGCCTTGACCAGTTGGCCAGGGCCTTTAATCTTTCGCCGGAGGCCGTTAGAAGAGACTTCAACAATCGCAGCCAAGCGCGCTCGCGTCTGGATTTAAGGTCAAAACAGCCTGAAAACGGCAAAACTCAGCCCATAAAGCTAAACGCTGAGCTTAGAGCCGTTTTGGCGGTTATTTCCAATCCCGATGAGTATTCAAAAATGCGGCGCGAACTTAACAGCGATGACTTTGAAGACCCCTTGGCAAAAGAGTTGTTCATAAAATTGGAGGAGCGCTACAAGCAAGGCAATTTTTCATACATGTCTGTCTTGGAACTGTGCGACGAAAACGTCCAACGGATGGTCACCGCAGTCACCGCAAGCGGAGAGTTTTCCAAAAAAGAATTGCTCGACCGCATAGTTGAAGACAGCGTGAAAATGATAAAGCGCAACGCATTAGAGCGGCAGCGAAAACGGCTGAACGAACGCCTTAGGGATTTTACCCCGACAACGCGCGACGATGAAAATTACCTTACATCGCTTGTCTCCGAAATATCTCAGTTGGACAAACAAATTCAACTGAAAAAAAAGTAAGGGATTAAAATGGATAAAGAAGAGCTAGACTCTTTGGTTTCTAAGATTACAGAAAAGGGCAAAAAAGAATTCAATTGGGACGAAATTGCCGACATCCTCGGTCAAGAAGTCGTGGCTAACCAAGACAAAAGCGAAGCCTTGATGGCTGAACTTGAAAAAAAGGGAATAGTCATTCAGGAAGAAATTCCGCCGGATTTGCCCGACGACGAGGACGAGGACAGCCTTGTGGTTGACGACGAGGACGCGGACATCGCCGAGGACCAAGAGGCCAAAATCGCCGAGCAGGCCGAAAAAGAGGCCGCCATGCCCGCAAAAAAGCGCTTGGTCAGTTCCGACAAAGACGCCGCCAACACGGACGACCCAATTCGCCTTTACCTTCGGGACATCGGAAAGGAAAACCTCCTTACCGCCGAGGAAGAAGTCATTCTTTCAAAGCAAATGGAAAGCGGCGAGAACATCATTAAAGATGTGATCAAGCGCTCCGGCAAATTGATTCCCGAATTTTTCACCGTGGCGCAAAAGGCTTTTGCAAGAATCGACATGCACGAGCCGGGCAAACAGCGCAAGGAAATAAACGAGGAAATGGCCGAAAAGCGCAGGCTAAAGAGCGCCTACTCGGAATATCTAAAGCCTGTTCTTCCTGAAATAAAGCAATACATGACCCTCAAGCGCCAGCTTTTTGAGCTTGACTCAAACGCCAAAATTCTTGAGAACAAGGACATAATTAAGCTGCAGAAAAAAATAATTCCATCCCTTCAAAAAGCCGAAATCCAAACTGAAGAGTTGGAAAAATTTTCCGCGGAGTTCATCGACGCCAAGCAAAAGATTGAGGAATACCAGCACCAGCAGGAAAAGCGCATGAAAGAGCTTCGGGTAAAGGATTCCGCGGACTTGCGCCGTTTGGGAAGACGCCTTGCCATTAGAAACGAGTGCGCCAAGCTTGAAAAAGAATTGGGCATGAACGCCGACGACATTCGCGAGGTTTACTCAAAGATTCAAAAAATAGAGCGCCGTTTGGTTCGCCTTGAATTTGAATTTGAGAACAGCATCGAAGACATTCTCAAAATGGAAAAGGAAATCGAGCGGGGCCGAAAAATGATGGAAGTGGCCAAAAACCATTTGATAAACGCCAACTTGCGCTTGGTTGTGGCCATCGCCAAAAAATACACAAACCGCGGCTTGCAATTCTTTGACTTGGTTCAAGAGGGAAACATCGGCTTGATTAAGGCCGTTGAAAAATTTGAATACCGCAAGGGCTACAAATTTTCCACATACGCCACTTGGTGGATTCGACAGGCAATCACAAGAAGCATCTCGGACCAAGCCAGAACGATTCGCGTTCCTGTCCATATGATTGAGCAAATCAACAAGGTTGTCCGTGAAAGCCGAAACCTCATGCAAAAATACGGACGGGAGCCCACCGACGACGAAATAGCCCAGCAGCTTGGCTGGCCAGTGGCCAGGGTAAAAACAGTAAAGAATGTGGCCAGGGAGCCCATTTCCCTTGAAACTCCAATCGGAGAGGAAGAGGATTCTTTGTTGGGAGACTTCATCGAAGACAAGGAAGTTGAAAATCCCGCCAACCAAACGGCATACACCCTGCTTAAGGAGCAGTTGAGCGGAGTTCTTTCTTCGCTTCCGCCAAGGGAGCAGGAAGTGCTTAAAATGCGCTTTGGACTTGAAGGCGGCTATTGCTTGACTTTGGAAGAAGTGGGCCTTTACTTCAACGTGACAAGAGAGCGCATACGCCAGATTGAGGCGAAGGCTTTAAGGCGCTTGCGCCACCCAAGGCGGGCGACAGGCCTAAGAGACTACATCGAGATATGATTCTCAAAATTGCAAGGGCGCCGCAACCCTTGCAATTTGTTTCGTTATATTGTATATTTGTTCAAATAAGGTAAGGGGAATGTCAAATGGAAAAGACGCTTGATATGACAAAAGTTTTTGACAATTTGGAAAAGCTTCAGGTTGTTTTGTCTGAAAAATATCAGATTCAGGCCAAAATTGAAGACGTGCCAAAGCAATTGGGCGCGCAGGAAGAGTTGCTTTCGCGCCTTAAAAAAGAATACATCGAAAAGAACTCAAAATATGAAGAGTTGAAGCAGAAGGTTGACGCCTTGAAGGTTGAGTTGGAAGAAGCCGTCTCCTCAAGAGAGGCTGGCGAAAAGGGAATGGACAACATTTCCACCCACCGCGAATACGAGGCGCTTGAAAAGCAAATTTCCGAGGCCAGCGACAAGGAAGCCAATCTTAGAAAAGATTTGGAAAAAGAAGAAAAGAACATGGCCGAACTTGACGAAACCATTAAGGCCGACGAAAATTGGATAAAAGCCCAAGAAAAAGATTTGAACGAAGCGCGCGCCTCTTTGGACAAGGAAACAGGCAGCCTCAAAAAGGAATTGGCCTCCTTGGAAAAGAAAGAGGCCAACATTGGCGCCAACATCGATCCTGAAATTAAATACAAATTTGAGCGCATAATTCAACGCAACAACGAGGGAATAGTAAATGTAAAGAATGGAGTTTGCGGCGGCTGCCACATGATTTTGCCGGCCCAGTTCGCCAACGAAGTTCGCGAAGAGCAAGACATTTTGTTCTGCCCGTATTGCAGCCGCATTTTGCGCTGGCAAGAGACAAAGGAAGGCGAGGAAGAGACATACTTTACCATGGACAGCGCCGGCAGCCTTGCCGATTTGGATGACGACGACTTGTTGGACGACGACGATGAAAATGTTTCCGACAATGACGAAGACCTCAAAGACGACGAATTGCTTGACGATGAGGACGAAGAAGAAATCGAAGACTCTGACGAGGAAGAGTCGGAAGACTAGGGGATTATTGCAGAAGAAATATAACCGCGCCGTTAATCAATGATGACATTCTTTAACGGTGAGGCAAAGTCCGGGCTCCGCCGGAAAAAATGCCGGGCAATTACCGGGGAAAAAACGGCAGTTGTTTTCTTCGCGCAAGCGAAAAAGCATAACCCGTTCTTTCACAGACAGCGCAACAGAAAACAAACCGCAAGTTTTTCGCATTAAGCGGAATTCTTGCAAGGGTGAAAAGGCGGCGTAAGAGACCACCGGGCGCTTGGAGACAGGCGCCGCATTGCAAGCCTCATTTGGAGCAAGGTCAAGAAGCGGCTGTTTTTCCGGGACATAGGCCGCGGGTAGACCGCTAAAATTTTTAGGCGACTAAAAATTCGGATAGATGGTTATGGCTTTGTCCGCTTTGCGGCAAAGTTTCCAGAACCCGGCTTACATTTCTTCTGCTTTTTTTAAGGGGAATAAAGCGGGTGAAACTTTCTTTTAAAAACCATAGGACAGTAGCTACAAACGAGAGCCGCTTTTTACCCGTTTTTTTAGGAATTCTTTTTGGAGCCGCTTTGCTTGCGGCGGGAATTTATTTCTTTCACGGACTTATAAACAAGCGAATTCACAACACCCCCTCAATCACAATGCTTTCAGACAAATGGAAGGAGCGTGACTACCAGGCTGTATACGACACCAGCGCGATCTTATTGGAAAAAAAGCCCTTCAACAACACCGTCTTGGTTTACAGAGGCTACGCGGCCTTTTACCTTGCCGTTTCGGCCACGGAATCCCAGCAGGCCCAATCCTACATCGAAGGGTCCATTCACTGCCTGCGATTGGCCTTGATGGACGCAAAGAAAAAAACCTTGGGCCAAATCCAATACATGCTTGGAAAAGCCTATTTTTACAAGAACTCAATTTCGTCATACCATTACTACGCCGATTTGGCGGTGGAGCATTTGACCCAGGCAAAAAATTTGGGTTACAAGGCCGACGACATAGCGGAATACTTGGGACTTAGCTACGCGCAGCTGAACATGACCATGGAAAGCATCGCGGCTTTTAGCGAAGCCTTGCTATACAGAGAAAGCGACGCGCTTCTTTTGTCAATCGCCGAACAATACGAAAAGGAAGAGCAGCATTCCGCGGCAAAGCAATACTTGTTTCAAATAATCCAAAGGTCGACAGACGACTCCCTTACAATAAAAAGCCGCGCCTTGCTTGGAAAAATTCTTTTAAATGAAGGCGACTACGAGGGAGCCAAAAACGAGTTTGAGACCGTTTTGCAAAAAAATCAAAATTACGCCGACGCCCATTACGGCTTGGGACTGATAAGCGAAGCCCAGGGGGATTTGGTCAAGGCAAGATCCGAATGGAGAAAAACGCTCAGAATTCAAGTTAATCACGCTGAGGCGCTAGAAAAAATTCAGCAATATAAGTAAAATAGAAATTGGGGGAAATATGTTATTCAACAGTTTTGTAACGGACATAGGAATCGACTTGGGAACATGCAACACGCTCATTTACGTGCGTGGAAAAGGAATCGTAATCGACGAGCCTTCGGTTGTGGCGGTGGAAAAGGGAACAAACAAAGTTGTGGCCGTAGGCGCGGAAGCCAAACGAATGCTTTGGAAAACGCCAAACAACATCATCGCGACTCGTCCGCTTGCCGACGGAGTTATCGCCGACATCGACTCTTGCGAAAAGATGATAAAATACTTCATTTCAAAAATAATTCCAAAACACCGTTTTTTCACCTCCACAAGAATGAAGATTGGAATTCCGTCTTGCATCACGGAAGTTGAAAAGCGGGCCGTAATCGAAGCCGCGCTAAAAGCCGGAGCCCGCGAAGTTGAGGTGATTCCAGAAAGCCTCGCCGCAGCCATCGGAGCGCAAATACCAATACACGAGCCGGCCGGACACATGATTTGCGACATCGGCGGCGGAACGGCGGAGATTTCCGTCATATCTTTGAGCGGAATGGTAATCACGTCTTCAATTCGCGTCGGCGGAAATAAATTTGACGAAGCCATTGTAAAGCACATTCAGCAAAAGTTTGGCCTTATAATCGGACAGCAAACCGCGGAACGCCTTAAGATTGAAATCGGAAACGCCTCAAGCGACCGCAACATAGAAAAAATGGAAATAAAAGGCGCGGACGCGACCAACGGTTTGCCCCGCCGCCTGGAAATAGACAGCGTTGAAGTCCGCGAGGCCTTAAAGGAGCCTGTAAACCGCATTGTCGAAGAAATAAAGGCCACCTTGGGACACACGCCTCCTGAATTGGCGGCTGACATCATTGAGCGGGGCATAGTCATGACTGGCGGAGGCTCAATGCTAAAAGGCTTGCCAAAGCTAATCTCAAAAGAAACAAACGTTCCGGTCATTTTGGTTGAAAAGCCCCTTGAATGCGTGGCCCTTGGCGCCGGAGAGGCCTTTGAACTCTTTAAGGACATGTCAACAGACAGATCCATTTACGACAACTTGAACGTGTAGCAAATGCAAAAAAAGCCTTTTTTTGTGTTGCATTTTTCCGAGATTCTCCTTGCGGTTTTGCTTGTGATTTCAAGCGCCATGATGTCCTTTTCTTCCGGCGGCTTTATATTGAATTTCAAGGAAATAGGATTCACCGTTTTTTCTACGATTCAAAGCGGAATCAATTCAGTTTCCAGCTCCGTCGCAAATTCAATCAACGCGGTCAAAGAATTGGCCGAACTTAGAAAGCAATATGAGATTCTTTCGGAAAAGCTGAAGGACTACGAATACATGCAGCGCTCCAATTCGGAAATCAGAAAGGAGAACGCCCGGCTAAAAGAGCAGCTTGATTTTTCCCAAAGCCTTGCCGTACAAAATTTTGCGGCCAACATAATTTCACGCGGCGGCGACAATTTGTACACGACAATAATTGTCAACAAGGGATCCCGCCACGGAATCAAAAAAAACATGCCGGTCATAGCGATACAAGGCGGCAGCATTGGAATAGTAGGCAAAGTTGTTTCCGTTGGATACGCAACCGCGCAAATAATGCCTGTTTTTGACTTTTCGTCCTCAATTTCAGCCAGAATTCAAAACACGCGGGATATAGGGCTTGTAAGCGGAAACGGCTCGGACACGCTTCCGCTAAAAATGCAGTATATAAAAAAACGGGTGATTGACGAATTGCGCTTTGGCGACGTGATTGTGACAAGCGGAGAGAACGAAAACTATCCCGCCGACATTCCAATCGGAACAATTTCCCACATCCAAGTTTTGGACTACGACACTTCGCTGGCAATAGAACTTGCGCCGATAATAGACTTTTCCCGCTTGGAAACAGTTTTGATAATCGACCAAAAATCGCCAAACGACAAAATCGCGGGCGAGGGGAGCGAACGATGATTAAATCCTACTTGTCCGCTTTTGTCATACTGATTGTTTTTGTTTTGATAGAAACGGCGCTTCTTTCAAACATTTTCTTTTTGCCGGCGATTCCTGACTTTCTCTTGATTTGCGTTTTGTATTTTTCAATCAGAAACGGCAAAGTGGCGGGAGAAGTCACAGGCTTTGTCTCGGGGCTCTTGCTTGATTTTTTGAGCGGAGCGCCCTTTGGCTTGAACTGCCTTGTCAGAACCTTGATTGGATTTGTCGGCGGCTTCTTCCACCGATTGATGAATTACGAAAGTTTTTTGGTCAACATCGTGGCAGGATTTTTTGCCACAATATTAAAGGCGCTTATTGTTTACGTCGTTTCGCTCCTTTTTCCAAACTACGTCAATTCTTACCACATATTTTCCTCGATTTTCGCGCTTGAGCTGGGAATGAACACATTCCTTTCGCCGTTAATCATAAAGCTGTTGCGGGGATTTGACTCATTCATCGTTCCGCCAAGAAGAGGAATCGATTGATGGCCAGAAGCAAGTCGCTTGTTGTCTTTGTTTTTTTTCTTATGGTCGCTTCAATAATAGGAATTTATTCCTTGCGGCTTTTTTCCATGCAGGTAGTTCACGGAGAAAGCTACCGAAGGGCGTCAAAAGTCGTTTCAACGCGCAACACAGTAATTACCGCCCAGCGGGGAGAAATTTACGACCGCAACAACAATTCAGCGATGGTAATCAATACAGATTCTTTTGCCATTGAAGTCATTCCCGGAGAAATTCCTCTGGACTACTACGACACTGTTTTGGCAAAACTCGCGGATTATTTGGGTGTAAAAAAAAGCGACATCGACGCCTTGATTCCGCAAAATGTCCGGCGCTCTTTTAACAGAATAACAGTAAAGACAAACGTGCCGTTTAAAACAATTTCCAACATTGCCGAAAACATAAACGACTTGCCTGGCGTGACATGGATTTCAAAGCCCATGCGAAACTACATCGAAACAGGCTCTTTTTCCCACATTCTAGGCTATGTTGGAGACATCACCCGCGAAGAATACGCCTTGATGTATAACAAGGGGTATTCCCGCGCCAGCGTTGTTGGAAAGACAGGAATCGAGCGTCAATACGACGACTTGCTTCAGGGCAAAGACGGAGTTGAGCAGAGAACGGTTGACGTTCGCGGCCGCATTCTTTCAGAAGCGCCTACAATCATTCCGCCAACATCAGGAAAAAAACTTGTCCTTACAATCGACACGGCCATTCAAAAGCTTGCGGAAAAAGCTTTGGGAAAGCGAATCGGCGCCATGGTTGTCCTAAAGTCGTCAACAGGAGAAATCCTGGCCATGGTTTCTTACCCTTACTTTGACTCAAACCTTTTCAACACCGAAAACGCGGCCGCCGAATACGCAAAGCTCACGCAGGACGAATTCAATCCTCTTCTAAACCGGGCCGTCAACGCCCAGTATCCTCCGGCCTCGACTTTTAAAATTGTAATGACCGCCGCGCTTCTAAACGAAAAGGCCATTCCAAGCTATGAAAAAATCGAATGCAAGGGCGAGGTTGAATACGGCGGCCGCGTCTACCACTGCTGGGTTTTGCGTCCAGGACACGGATATGTAGACCTAAAGAACGCTCTCGCAAAATCATGCGACATTTACTATTGGCAAGTCGGCCGGGAAAATTTAGGCATACAAAAAATCGCGCAGTACGCCAAGATTTTTGGATACGGCTCCAGCGCGCAAGTCGATCTTCCCAGCCAGTCAAAAGGCTTTGTTCCGTCTCCGGAATGGAAAGAGCGCCGCTACCACGAGCGTTGGCTTGGCGGAGACACTATGGCGGTTTCAATCGGGCAGGGCTACACAACTGCGACCCCAATGCAAGTGGCTAACGTAATGGCCATGGTGGCTAACGAAGGCGTAATATACAAGCCCCATCTCTTAAAAGAAGTCCGGGATCCTGTTACCGACGAAGTCATTCAAAGCGCAAAGCCTGAAATCTTGCATTCCGCCGATTTTGAGCCGGCGCTTTGGAAGGAAGTTCAAGACGACTTGCGCTGGACCGTCACAAACGGTTCGGCAAAACATTCGCTTTTCAACAAGGTGGTGAAAATCGCGGCCAAAACAGGAACGGCGGAAGTTACCGGATACAAAGACAGTTGGCACTCATGGCTTTTGGCCTACGCTCCTTGGGACGGCCCAATCGAAGACAGAATTGTCGTCGCCACAATCGTAGAGGCCGCCAACACATATTCATGGTGGGCGCCATACGCCACAAACATCACAATGCAGGGAATCTTTGCAAATCAAACTTATGAAGAAGCCGTGGAAGCCTTGGGCTGGCAATACCTAGTAAAGCAAACAAACCAAGCGTCCACGGACTCAAGAGAGTAGGGGGAGGCGAGGGAATGAAAATAAAAATATTCCAGCTGATAGATTGGATTATGCTTCTATGCGTCTTGACCCTAACAGCCGCGGGCGTCTTTTTCATTTATTCAAGCGCCATAAACCAACAAGGACAGCTTGTCACAAACGAATATGTCAAGCAAATCATTTGGACGGCGCTGGGCTTGGTTCTTATGGCAGCGGCGGCAATTTACGACTACAGGGGCTTCGAGCGCTACATAAAAATTCTTTTTGGGGCCTTGATTTTTCTTTTGATTTTAACAAGAATTTTTGGAAAAACTGTCAACGGCGCCAAAAGTTGGCTTGGCGTGGGCTCCTTTGGAATCCAGCCCGCCGAATTTGGAAAAATCATTTACATACTTTTCTTAGCCAGATATTTTCACAAAACAGAAGACCTTGACGAGCGCAAGCGATTTTTTGGCGCCTTGGGAATAATGCTTGGAACTATGGGCTTAATTCTTATTCAGCCTGACTTGGGAACGGCAAGCGTATACATTCCCATCTTCATTTTCATGTCCTTTGCCGCCGGAGTTCCATTGCGCTATCTTTTTTTCATACTGGCCTTTGGAATTCTTACCGTGCTGGCGGCGATTCTTCCTGTTTGGCAAGAGCAAATCGCGCGGCACACATTCGCCATTTTAAGCATTTTGACCGTCAAAAAAATTCGTGTCCTTTTTACAATAGGATTTGGGGCCATAACCTTAACAGGCCTTTTGGGAAAACTTTTTTTTAAGAACAACAAGTATTATTACTGGATAACTTATGCAAGCGCGATTATATTCGGCGCCCTTGTATGCTCTTTGGCGGTTACAAAGGTTTTAAAGCCCTACCAAATTCAGCGCTTGATAATTTTTTTAGACCCATATACCGACAAACAAGGCTATGGCTGGAACATCATTCAGTCCAAAACAGCCATCGGAGCCGGCGGCCTTTTTGGCAAAGGATTCTTGCGGGGAACCCAAAGCCACTTGCGCTTTTTGCCTGAACAATCCACAGACTTTATCTTTAGCATTTTGTCCGAGGAAGCCGGATTTTTAGGCGGCTTGGCTGTGTTCTTCCTATATTTTGTCTTAATGGGAAAAATGATTTTAATCATCCGCCGCGCCACAAACCATTACGGCTATTATGTCGCCTCAGGAATTTTAGGCCTATTTTTCTTTCACTTTATGGTCAACGTGGGAATGGTAATGGGCGTAATGCCCATAACCGGAATTCCTCTTTTATTCTTGTCATACGGAGGCTCGTCAATGTGGACCGCAATGGTGTGCGTCGGCATTATGATGAGCGTCAACTACAGGCACTTCGCGTTCATGCATCAAGAATAAGACTGTGTCAAGGCGCGCTTGCGCTTAAAGCCTTGACACAGTCTTTTTGCAGCGCGATTATAATTATCGCGCTGCAATAGTCCTGGGTATACGGCGCGCTTGCGCTTAAAGCCTTGACACAGTCTTTTTGCAGCGCGATTATAATTA
>CALDIB010000021.1 GCA_937902125.1 uncultured Treponema sp. | reverse complement strand
AGGGCTGCCATAATCGAGACTTTTTGATAGTCATTGTTGCCGTTTGAATGTGCGGCAATCTTCATAATTTTTTGCGAATCATAAGCGGTAAGCCCCGTGAACACGATGACTGTTGCGATTGTAATTACAAAATCAAGCACACTCGTATTCAATTTGAAGACCGCGTACATGAGAAATTCCAAAAATGACGCGATAATGATTCCTATAAGAGCCATCATCAAATATTTTCCGAAAGTGGCAAGATTCTTTTTTGTTGTTGCGCCATAAAGTGCCATTACAAAGAACATTGCGCTTGTTGCAATGAAAGCCACTGCGATTGATTCAATCTGATATACGAGAAATATAGAAGAAAGCGTGATTCCATTGATGACCGAATAGGCAAGGAAGCCGATAGTCGCCGTTTGCAACGAGATTTTACGGATCTGAGAAGAAAGCCAAATGACGATGACTATTTCTGCGATTGCAAGAATCCAGAAGCCCATCATGCTGTGCCCATACAAGAAAAGCCCGAAAGAAGTAAGCTCGTTCCCATTAAAAATAGAAAGAGCCGTTATGAATGCTGAAACTGCACTGATTAAAAGCGCAATGCCCATCCATGAATATGTTTTCGTGATGAATTTTTGTTTTTCCGATTCGACTGCGGTAATTGTTCGTTCCATGCGGAATCCTCCTTTCTTTATTTTATAGCAAATGCTAAAAAATGACCATAAAAATTCCGATATTCATAAAGAAGAACATGTTTTGTGGGAGAAAACATCATGAAATTGAAGTATGCAAAATTAGTTGCGCTCTGTGCGTCTATTCTTTTTATCACCGCTTGTGGTTCAACTCCGAAACAACCGTCTGTCCAAGAACTTATTTTACAAGGGCGATATGACGAAGCAAAAGAAATCTTCAAGACCAAAACCGATATAAATGCCGTTGACGAAGACGGAAACACAGCGCTTCACGCGGCGGCTAGAATCAACGACTCGGACCTTGTGACATTCCTTGCAATCAAGGGCGCCGACATGGAGTTAAAAAACAACTCGGGAGACACAGCCCTTCATGTGGCCATAAAATCAGACTGCTACGAATCCGCAAGAGCCCTGACAAACTTAGGCGCCGACATTTTTTCTCTTGACGCTGACGGAAGCAGCGCCTTGGAAACTTCTTTGGCGCGAGGCGACGTTTACTACGACATAATGATAAATCAAAAAACCGCGCAACTAAAGGACGAAAACAACGGAAACACAATCGTCCATCACTTCGCGCTCACTCAAAACAAAAAAGCCATTGATTACTGCGTGAACAAAAAAATTCCGATAGACAACAAAAACTCGGCGGGCCTTACGCCTTTGGCTTTGGCGCTCAAGAATCCGCAAAATGTCATTCAAGCGCAAATCGCCGCCGACTTGATTCTTGCGGGAGCTGAACCGGTAAAATGCGACGCGATTTATTTTGAGGACGCCGTTGAGCAGCGCAACATGTCCATTAGAATGAGCGACGGACAAACGCCTCTTCACATGGCGGCAATCTACGGACATTCAGGAATCTCGCAATATTTGCTTGACAACGGAGCGGACACAAAAGCCCAAGACATTTCAGGAGCGGCGCCCCTCCATGAAGCGGTTCGATACGGAAGGAGCGAAATCGTCTCTCAACTTCTGGCAAAAGGAGCGGACGTCAACGCAAAGGACAGCCTTGGAAAGACGCCCTTGCTGTTATTGATTCCCCAAGAAAAGCAACGGGAAATCTACTCAATACTTTTGTCCAACGGAGCCAACGTCAACCAAAAGGACATGTACGGCGACACAGTTTTGCATGTCGCTTCCATGACAAAAATAAGCCCTGAAATTTTATCCATGTTCACAAGCGCGGGGGCGGACATAAACATCAGAAACAAAAAAGGCTTGACTCCGCTTGCCACAGCCACGGAGCGAGGAGAGACGGAACAAGTCAGCTTCTTTGCCAGAAACGGAGCGGACATTCACGCCGAGGACGCAAAAAAAACGACTCCCCTTATCAACGTCTTGCGCAGAAACGACGATTTGTATAAAAGCCTTGTCATAAAAGAAAACGCTTCTTCAACGGACTCGGAGGGAAACACGCCCCTTTTGGTCGCGCTCAAAAAAAACGCAAGATTTGAAATAATCGAATACATCGCAAGCCTTGACGCCAACGCAAACGCAAGAAACCGCGACGGCGAGAGCGCCCTTTTTGTGGCGGTGGAAAAAAACAATCGCGAGGCCGGAGAGCTTTTGCTTTCGCGGGGAGCCGACCTTTTTGCCGCGAACACGCAAAACATTTCTCCTCTTAGAAAATCCCTTGAAAGTTTGAACGGAAGCGAACAATGGCTTGTAAACTCGGCCACGATAACGGCTCGGGACGGAAGCGGAAATTCAGTCCTGCATTACGCCGCGGAATGGCAGCTTTCCAACGACACCTTAAACTTTTTGATTCAAAAGGGAGCCGATGTCAACGCCGTCAACGGAAACGGCGAGACTCCCCTCTTTAGCGCGGCAAAAGGCGACAATACCGACGCCATTGACTTGCTTGTAAAACGGGGAGCCTCCTTGCAGGCTCGCGACCATTTGGGAAGCGGCCCCTTGCACGCCGCAGTCCGCTGGGATTCGCTGACCGCCGCGGAAAAATTGATTAACCTTGGCTTTAACATCGACAGCCAAAATGTAGGAGGAAAAACTCCCCTTGCAGAAGCCGCGGTCGAGGGAAACACCACAATGGCAAAGCTTTTGCTCAGCCGCGGGGCCAACCCCAACACTTACGACCAAAACGGACGCACAGCTTTAAGCGACGCCATTAGGGGCGGCCAATACGAGATGGCGAAACTTTTGCTGTCCGCGAAGGCCAACCCCCAGATTCAAGACATGAACGGAAGAACTCCCTTTCACGAAGCGGCGGCCTTGGGAGACTTGGACATCATAACCCTTTTAAGAAGGGCCGGCGCCAATCCCCTTTCCCGCGACAAGAGCGGAGTCACTCCCCTTTCAATCGCCTTTGCCAAAGACGCAAAGACAATCAACGCTGTTTTGGGAAGCGACAGAATGATTGCCGACTCGGACGGAAACACTCCGATCCACATCGCCATTCAGTCAAAAACGGACGTGGCCACAATTGAGTCTCTGATAAAGCGGGGATATCCATTTGACACAAGAAACTCGTCGGGCCGCACTCCCCTTTCAATCGCGGCCGCTTCAAACCAAAAGGACGCGGCGGCCCTGCTTTTGGAAAAAGGAGCGGACCCATTCGCGCAAGTTTCAAGCAAGGGAGACAGCGTCCTGTCTTTGGCCTTTAACGAAAAAAGCGGATACTTGCTTGGCTACATCGTGAAAAATTCGGCCGACAAGCGGGACATTCGCGGAAACACGATTTTGCACTACGCCGCCCGCCTTGCCGACGAAGCCACGGTCGCGCGTCTTTTGCAGTTGGGCCTCAGCAAAAACGACAGGAACGTAAGCGGAGAAACTCCATACGACATTGCCATAAGCTGGAAAAAGGACGGCAACGCCGCGCTCCTGAATCCAAGCGCGAGTTCAGGCCAATAATAATGAAACAAAAAAAAGACGGCTTTTAAGCCGCCTTTTTTTTGTTTAAAAATCGTCAAGGCCTTGCTTTCACAAACACTGGCGGACTAAACTCGGAATTGGCCCAACTCGCTTCCAATGCTGTCGATGGAGTTTTCCATTTCCGAAGCGAGGTTTTGGAGCTGCTCGCTGACGTTTGAAATCATTGAAGCGCCGGTTTTCATTTCTTCCATGCCGTTCTTCATTCCGCCTGTGGCGTTTTCAAGCATTTCAACTTCCCGCAAAATGGCCTCGTTTCCTTTATTCATCTCTTCGGAACTTTGCCTAACTTGGCTTGAATTGTTGTTCAAAACGCTCAAAGCCTCGTTGATTTGGGCCGAGCCTTCAAGCTGCTCGCTCATGGCTCCGCTGATTTCTTGAACAAGCTCGTCTGTCTTTGAAATGCTTTCGGCCACAGACCTAAGGACTTCTTGCGAGCTGCGGCTTGCGGAAACAATTTGGTCAACGGAATCTTGAATTGTCTTAAGCTGGCTTCCGATTGTCTTTGTTTGAACCGAAGAGTTCTCGCTCAGTTTTCTGATTTCGTCGGCGACAACGCTAAAGCCCTTTCCAGCCTCGCCGGCGTGGGCGGCTTCGATGGCGGCGTTCATGGCCAAAAGGTTTGTTTGCCGCGCGATTCCGCTGATGACGCTGTTGGCGGTCTTAAGCATTTCGCTTTGCTGCTGAACGTCCAAAACCATTTTGTTGACTTCTTCCTGCTTTGCCACTCCGTCCGTGGCGCCTTTTTGCAAAACAGAAAAAGAGCCGCTCAACTTTTCAACCGAACCGTTGACAGAATTGATGTTGCCAATCATTTGCTCAACGGCGGCGCTGGCTTGCTGAACGCTTCTTGCCTGGTTTTCGATCATCTTTCCCATGG
>CALDIB010000020.1 GCA_937902125.1 uncultured Treponema sp. | reverse complement strand
CCGTGTATAATAGGAAGATATTGTAAAAGTTATAAGGGGTAATTTTAAAAAGTATTCTTATGGCAGAAAAGAATCAAGATGGTGAAAAATCCATCCGAGTCCGCCGCCCGATTGGGGTGACGCTCGCGCTTATAATAGGGCTCATTGTGGTCCTGTCGCTCGGTTCCGTCTCGTTTTTGAATAGTTACTTCCAAAGTAAAGACGCGCGTCTTACCGCCGAAGAGAACAATCTAACGATAAACTCCCGCTCGGCTTCTTCAATAGAAGAGCGCCTTTCTTCAATACGCTCAAACGTGTTCCAACTTTTGGACTTGCAGGGCGTCCTTTCTGGAGGAAGAAATTCCCCAATTTCAAGGCAGTCCCAAAGCTTCTTTTTTGAGCGGAACATGGACATGGCTTCGGTTTGCGTTTTGTCCCAAGACAGCTTTTCTTCGGGAAACGCCGGCGACATAAGAATGATGAACTCCCGCTTTTTTGTGGCCAACGAAATTGACGAAAGCGTTCAGGAAGAATTTTTCAGGCAAAACCAAGACGCCTTGAGCCGCGCTTGCATGGGCGAAACGATAGCCGTAAACGCAAGTCCCTTGTTTGGCCGCGCCGCCATTTGTCTCTTTTTTCCCTACAAGGAAAACGGCCGCGACCAAGCCTGCTGCGTGACTTTTTCGGCGGAAAGCCTTGTGGACATTTTGGGAACAGGAAGCTTGAACACAAGCTTTATGATAAACGATTCGGACGAGCTTTTGCTGCACCCGGATTCCGAAAGGGTCTTGCGGGGCGAAAGCATGAAAAACTATCCTCTTGTCCGGGAGATGAGGGGCTCGAACCAAAACAACGACAACGCCCGCCAAATTCCATACGACGAAATTGACGGCCAAAGCGGAAAAAAGATTCCTTACTACGGCGCCTACCAAAAAATTTCCATGTGCGACATTGTGGTTATGACAATCGTTCCTTTGGACACAGTTCTTGAAGGAGCGCGCGCCGCCGCAAGGAACAACTTTTACTTGACCGCCGCCATTTTGTGCGTGTCCATAATCTTGATTTTGTTTTTCGCGCGCTTCGCCATTTCAAGGCCCTTGCGCCGACTTTCTTTGGCGGCCTACGAAATTCAAAAGGGAAATTTCAACACGCCGATAATTTCCCGCCTGAACTTTGCCAGCAAAAATGAAATAGGCGTTTTAAATCGCGGAACTAGGGACGAGCAGGAATTTTTGAACACCTTCGCCAAGTTCACAAACCAAGGCGTCGCCAAAGCCATCGCCACCAAGAGCATCGACTTTGAGCCTCACCTAAAGGACTGCACAATTTTCTTTAGCGACATTCGCGGCTTTACAAAAATTTCCGACGGCTTTAAGGAGCGGTTCAAGGAAGAGTCCGCCGCGGAAATCATCACCTTCCTTAACGACTACATGGGCCGCATGGTAAACTGCGTCACCTTGAGCCGCGGAAACATCGACAAGTTTGAAGGCGACGCCATCATGGGCGTTTGGGGAATCTTGCGGGAAGACGATTTAAGTTTTGAAAAGCTTCCAGATTCCAATCCTGAAAAAAAGCGCCTTGCGGAGGAACATTCCCGCCATGTGAAGGAAGACGCAATCAACTGCATTCGGGGAATCATCGCCATGAGATACGCCTTGATGGAATACAACAAGGCGGCTGAAATCTTCACCAAGGAACACGCCGGAGAACTTCGCGCCAGATACAAGCCCCACATTCAAATTGGTTGCGGCATCAACACAGGCCGCGTCACTGCCGGCGTTATGGGCGGCGGCGAAAAAATGGAATACACGGCCATCGGCGACGCGGTGAACTTTGCCAGCCGAACCGAAGCCACCAACAAGCCTTGCGGCACGGACATCTTGATTACCGAAGACACTTACAGCCTTATAAAGGGCGACTACATTCGCTGCGAGGAAAACGGCCGCTCCATCAAGCCTGAGTTTGCCGCCGACGAAATTGTGGTTGAGCGCATTCCTGTCACCATTGAGGTTAAGGGAAAGGGCGAGCAGCATTTTTACGGCGTGGTGAATATGCCCAACTTTGACATTGAAAAATTCTTTAGAGGAAGCGACCCTGACTTTAAGGTTGACCCGGATTGCGCCAGAGCCGTTGGACCAAGAGGCCCAAAAACCATGAAAGAGGTTCGCGAACTTCTTGGAATACCAACCCCGGATTTTGAAAAGGTTAATTTGAATGAAGAAGAAAATAAAACTGTCGTCAAGCCAAGTTGACGCGGCCGCCTTTGAGCGCTTCCATCTTTCAAAGAATTCTCTTTTAATTCCATTTTTGGTCACGGTTTTTATTTGTACTGTCGGCGCCGCTGTGAACGCCTGGCTTTTCTTTTCGTCTTACTTTAAGTCGCTGAGCCGCCTTGACCAAACGCCCATAGCCACAATCACTTTTAAATACAAGGCCGCCGAAAGAAAATTTTTGGACCGCGCCTTGTGGACTCGCCTTGTCCAAAACTCTCCGGTTTACAACGGCGACACCTTGCACACCGGCGACTTAAGCGAGGCGACGGTTCACTTTACGGACGGAAACCAGCTGGAGCTTTCCCAAAACACAATGGCGCAAGTTTTCTTGCATGAGGACAAAAGTTTTGGCGCGGAGCTTTCCGAAGGTTCTGCGGTAATCGATTCCAGCGAAGCGGAAAACGGCATGACCTTTTCTGTGGGCGGAACAAGCGTGGAAATTCAAAAGGGCGCCTCCGTTTCGGCGGAAATGGATTCGGGCTCCTCCGGCGCCGTGGCCCTGCGCCTTTTGGAAGGTTCCGCCAATGTTGAAGGCGCCGCCTTAAAAAGCGGAGAGGCGCTTGTCATGGCAAAAGACGGAATTAAGGCCAAGCCCTTTGCCGTTTTGTCGCCCCGGCCTGACCAAAAGATTTTGTTTCACCAAGGAGAGTCGGCGCCCGTAGTTTTTTCTTGGAAGTCGCCCCGCTTGGAAAACGGCGAAGACTTAATGCTGGAACTTTCTGACAAAAAAGATTTTTCAAACGTTTTAAGGCGGGTCTACGCCAACGGCTTGAACAAGCTTTCGGTGGACTTGGAGGGCGGCGTTTGGTGTTGGCGGGCGCTTTCGGTAAAAAAAGGAACCACCGAAATTTTAAACCAAGAGCGGAGCGCTCAAGGCCGCTTGCAGGCTCTTTATTCGCCAACGCCGGCCCTTGTGACTCCGGTTGAAGGCTACGAATATTATTACAGGACAAGAAATCCGTCGGTCCGCTTGATTTGGACGGAAAGCCCTTACGCAAGCTCATACCAGCTGGACATTTCAAAAAGAAACGACATGAAAAATCCAGTTTTGACCCAGAGGGTTTCTTCCACAGCCAGCATAATTTCAACGCTGCCCGCCGGAAAATACTATTGGCAAGTCACGCCTTTTTACTCGCTGAACAAAATCGGCTTGGCCTCTCCCAGTCCTATCCAATCCTTTGCGATTGAGCGCCGCGGCGAGCTTAACGTTCCCCGCCTTTTGACGCCGGCGGAAAACGGAACCCTTGACATAACCCAAGAAGTGGGCGCCTCCCATTTTTCTTGGAAGGGCGAAAACGAGGCGGCTATGTATCGGGTGAAGATTTACATGGACGGCCGCCAGTCCAATCCCCTTGTAAATTTGACCACGGAAAAAAATTATTTGGAACTAATGCCTGGGAAAGCGGGCGTGGGCGAGGGAAAATATTATTGGTCTGTAAGCCAAATTGACGACGAAGGAAACGAGTCAAAGGCGAGCGAGCCAAGAATGTTCTACGCCCGAAAAGGAAAGCTTTTTGTTCGCTCCATTGAGCCGCCGGAAGGCTACCGGGTGGGAGACAGCTTTGCGGCCGACATGAAATTTACATGGAAGCAAAATCTGCCGCAAGACTTTGACTCCATTTTGCAAGTTTCAAAAACTCCGGATTTTTCAAGCCTAGTCCATTCGGCAAAAGTCGGCGGCTCAAGCGCTTCGTCCATTTCCTTTGCCGTCGGCCGTTATTATTGGAGAATCCACGCCAGAAACGAATTGGGAATGATTTTTGACACTCCGGCAAAGTCCTTTGAGGTTTTGCCCCAACTGCCCGCGCCGGCGGTTTTGGCGCCCATGGGAAAAGCCGTTGTCCATCCCGACGAGCCCTTTAAGTTTAATTGGGCCGAGGTTCCTGAAGCGGACTTTTACAAGTTGACGATTTACAAAAGCGGCGACGGAAGCATCGCCTACGAAGACAACTTGTATCAAGCCGGCGCTGAAATCGAAATGTATGATGACCCTGGCTTTGTTGACCGAGCCATGTATCGCTACGAATTGCAGGCCAAGGCCAACGCTGTGGAAGGAAAAAGCGGCCGCAGAAACGGACGCTTGGCGGAAGGAAACTTTCTTTTGGTAAAGATTAGGCCTGTTGAAATTTTGTCTCCTGCAAAAGGCGCGGTCATAGACGGCGTGGACGCGGTTCTAAAGCCCCTTGCGGTCAGGTGGACCGCCGTTGACGATCCGGCAAAAAGCCAGATTGTCATAAGCAGGGTTGAGGGCCGCGACAGGCAAGTTCTTTTGCGGGCCCCTGACGGAATTTCTTACGAAAACGGAAATCCGAAAATTCCTTACTCGCTCAGCCTTGACTTGCCCGAAACTTTTGAGGCCGGAAACTACGAGCTTGTGGTTTATGCCATGACCCAAGACGGCTACGACATTTCAAACACGGACCAAAAGAATATAGGCCGCTTTAGAATCACGCCGGTGGCTCCCCTTGACCCGATGGCCAAGCTTGAGGTTTATCCAAAAGTTATGGACGTTGAGTATTTGCTTGACGAAAAAAATCCCCGGCATTACACGTTCACATGGTCGGCCGTAAAGAACGCCACCCATTATTTGATTCAAGTGAACGACAAAAAAGGAAGGCCCCTTTCTAAAAAAATAGAAGTTGACTCAAAGACTCTTTCTTACAAGTTTGACTTTTTGGCGCTTGACGAAAGCGTCCGCAACAGGCTTATGAACGGAAGCTTCCAATGTTCCCTTCAAGCCATAAGAAAAGTTGACATTGACGGAGACGGAAAAGTAGACAAGATTTTGCAGAGAAGCCCGGTAAAGATTGAAAGCTTTAGCGCGGACATTGGCGAGCCTAAAAAGGCGCGGGGCAAAAAAGGAGTGAAAAATCCCTATGGACTTTAAGCGCCTTTTGTTGTTGGCAGCCCTTGTTCTCGTCCTTGAGCCTTTTGCCTTTGCAAAGAAGAGCAAGCGAAAGGTTTTGGCCAGCGTTCCCGCGGCGGAAGATTCGGAGGCTGGAGAAGAGGAGGATGGCGGCTCTTCTTCAAGCGGCTGGCAGATTCTTGAATGGGAAGACGAAAACAGCCGGCTGGCCTTGCGCTACCAAGTTGTAATAGAACAAAGAAACAAAAAGGGCTTGTATGAAGAAATCATGCGCTTTGAAACCAAAGACAACTCCACGCAAGCTCAAATAGAGCCGCCTTTGGCTCCCGGCTTTTACAGATACAGCGTCATTTCGTACAACTTGTTCAACATTCCAAAGGCGCAGTCCGACTGGGAAGAATTTGCGATTTACATGGCCTACAAGCCCCGGGTAAACGATGCAAGCGTTGACGTGAACTTAAGCTCCAACATTTACCTTGACTACAAAAACGACGGAATCATAACCTTCAACGGACGCAATTTGTTCATGCCGCCGGAAAGCCCCGACGACATTTCGTTTAGCCAATACATTTTGCGCTCAAGCGGCGGAAGGGAAATAAAGCCCTTGGAAATTTTGGAGCATTCCGACAACAACAGAAAAATACAGTTTAAGTTTGACATGAACGACCTTGACGTGGGAAAGTATTCCTTGGCGGTTACAGACGCCAGCGGCTTGACCAACGACGAGAACAGCGGAAACCTTGTGACCGTGCGCTTTAAAAAATGGATGGACTTTAACATCAGCGCCGGCTACATTTGTCCTGTGGTTTTGTTTGACGACACAATTGAAACCTATTTTGGAACGAAAGTTTTTCCTCTTGGCGGAACGGCAAGAATGACTTGGTTTCCCTACAAGCGCCGTTGGGGAAATTTGGGCGTGGGCTTAAGCGCGAGCTACACTTGGATGAAGGTTGAAAAAAGCGAATACAAGCTTGAAAGCAATTTGGGATGCGCCCACTTGTATTTTGCCTACGCAAAGCCCCTGTTCAACAAGCGCCTTGCCTTGGAAGCCCACGCCGGCGTTGGCGTGACGGCCTTGCTTGGCTACCGTTTTACCTTTGACCACAACATAAAGAGCGAGCCAAAGTCTTCGATTAATTTTTCTATGATGGCCGGAGGCGCGGCTCAGGCATTTGTTTTTAAGCGTTTGTATGTGGAACTTGCCGTGGACTTTGCGGCGTTCTTTATTCCTGGCGACATGACTTTTGGAAGCCTTATGCCGGCGGCCAGCGTGGGCTGGCAGTTTTAACGGAGGACGGGAAAATGAAATTTTTTGCAAAAAAACAAAAAGCGGCTTTTTGGGCGCGGGGCCTTTTTGCGGCGGCGCTTGCCTTTGCTTTTTGCGCCTGCGACTTTGGCTTTGACCAAGACTCTTTTCAGAACAAGGCCGGCGCCTACTTTTTGGAAATGACATCAACCGCCGCGGTCGGCGATTACGAGATAAATCCCAACGACAGCGTCTTGAACAAGACGGGAGTCGCCTGCATTCCCTGTTCGGGAGAGCATGTGGTGAGCCTTTATTTAAGGAATCCGCAAAAATACGCTTTTGGCGAAGGCAACATGAGCCTTTCTTTGGCCGGCATGACAGAATATCCTTCAAGCCTTGTTTCTATAGCCCAAGACCCCAACGACGCCTCAAAAATCGACATAACCTACAGCCAGCAATTTTTGGCGCAATATCCTTTGGGAACGGACATTTCTCCAAGGGTGGAGCTCTTTCACCCTGTGTCGCAGAAATCCTTTGGCGTTTTTGACAAAGTGAATATTTTCAGCGACTCGCCTCCGCCCAGCGTTCAGTTGGCATGCTTTCAGCGCGACGGAGCGACAGAAGACGACCATTATGTGGTTTGCTTTTACCTTCCAAAAATAACAAAGTTCGCCAACAGCTATAACACCGAAGGAAAGACTGACGTTCACGCTTTTTACATAAACGGAACAAAAAAATACCTTAACATAAGCGACAACAACATTTACAACTCGGCCACGGTTGACGACGAAGGAAACTGGACCTTTACAGACCAAGACACAAGCATAAGCGGCTCAAAGCCTAGCGGCCTGCAAGCCCTTGGTCCAAGCGGCTTTGAATTCCTTGGCAACGGAACGGGAGACGAGGCCGAATACGCCGACTCTTATGTGGCCCGCTACATGACATTGCCGGGAACAATCGCCGGCTACGGCACCGACACAGTCACATACAACCTTACGCTTGAAGACGACGCGGGCTTGTCCGCAAGCCTTGCCACTTCAAACAAGGCCACACGCCTAAGCGCTCCGTTGTTGCAGGACGCAAGCGGAGAGCCGATAAGCGCAAGCTCAGTTGTGTCCGCCGACGAAGAGACCGGCTTTTACACTCTGCGCATAGTCCACAATGGAATGGACGAGGGCGACGGAACAAATCCGCCAAAGCCCTGCGGCCAAGTCAACATAAACTACACGATTACAAAAACAGCAGGTACCGCGGCCTTTGGCGACGACACGGGCGTGTTGCGCGGAAGCAGCGCCGGAAGCGCCACTATAAAACTTCCGGGCCGCTGTACTTTTACGGTTCAGGCCACTGCAAGCAAAAACTACTACATAACAAGCCTCAAGGCAGAGGCGGCCGGCGTAAAAGTGACCCAGCCCGCCGTCTTCTATGTAAGCCAAACAGGAAACAACAGCGAAAACACAGGCGCAAAGGCTTCTCCTTACAGAACGATTCAGTATGCGCTTAACAAATTTAATGACGGAATCATATATAATGAATATGAAGCGGATGGCGTCTGCAAGATTTATGTTATGACGGATTTGACGCCGCCAGACGATTTTGACTTTAGCAGCAACAACAATTCTTTTGTAAATATTGGCGGATCTGGATTTACGGCGACAGTAAACATCACGGGCTACGGCGGAAGCCGAACGATAGACGCAGGGCAAGACCAAAGCGACCTGACAACACGGCAAAAGCGCGTTGTGTATGTTGCGGGCGGAAGTGTAAATATAGAAAATATAAATCTTGCAAACGGCTATTTCCAGCCGGAATCTTATTCAACTGTCGGCTACGGCGGAGGCCTCTGCGTCTATGGCAGCGGAACAAGCGTTACAGTAAAGAACTCTTCCATACATTCAAATTATTCTTCATCCGGCGGCGGCGTGTATGTCAGTTCAAACTCCACTCTTTATATGGAAAATGTCAGCGTTTACAACAACGCCCGCTATAAATATGCAAACGGTGGCGGCGTTTACATCGGTGGAACTGTAACTTGCGTTGACTGCGACATATACGAAAACGGCTGGCTTAACATTCCGACAGGGACTGTTAGCGGAAGTGACGGCGGCGGAGGCGTTTTAAATGGCGGAACATTCTCTATGACCGGCGGATATATACGAAACAACATGACCTATCCTACAAATGGCGGCGGACTTTCCAACAAAGGAAGCGCGACGCTCACAGGAGTCACTATAAGCGGAAACAGAGCTCCTTGCAGTACAAGTTCTGTAAGGGCCGATGGCGGCGGTATTTGCAACACTTACACTAATGCGGAATTGACTCTTAAAAACTGCTCTGTCAAAGAAAACTTCGCAGGCGGAAATGGCGGCGGTATTTTCATTGACGTCAGAACTTCCGTTAGCCTTGAGGGAACAGAAATTTCTGGCAACTCTGCGGTTGATGGCGGAGCGGGCGTATACAACTACAAGTCCGGAAGCAATATTGGCTCGCTTAAGTTAAAAGGCAAAAACACAATTTACGCCAACACCCTTGCAGACGGAACTACAGCCTCTAACCTTTACATGCCGACAGGCAGCGTAATTACAGTAGAGGGCGACATCTCAGGAAGCAAAATCGGCGTAAATGTTCCGTGGCAGCCAGGTGACACAGGCGCGCCAAGCGTTGGAAATCCCGCCGTCTTTACTTCTGACTACGGAACTTACAATACAGCCTTGCCGGGAGAAATTTTTATTGCGGAAAACAACTACGGCATTACTTTGAGCGATGGTGGCGAAGCGGCCTTTGCAGTTTCTGGCGGCGGAATGTATACGGCGCTGGATTATGATGTAAGCATGACTTCATCTTCTGTAAAAGCTGCTTTGAACACTGCAAAAACCGTTACCGTAGCTGTAAGTGGTACAAGAAAAGAAGCCATTGGAACCACAACAGGCCTTTACTACAACAATGCAGACGGCAAATTCTACACAGATTCCGGCCTCACAACAAAAGCCGCAGGCGACAACACGGTAACCTTTGCCGCCGCCCTGTATAACGGTGGAATAAAAATTGCAGACTGCGAAATAGGTCATCCCGAACTTGATTCGGGATCCATCCTCGTTACAGTTCCTGCCCTTGCCTTTGAAGACACTTACACCCTTAGAGTAACATCCACCTTCCTTGGAGTGACAAAAGATGTGAATGTTGTGTGTAAAATTTTAGATATTGCAAATTATTCTGTTGATGTTGACGAAGTAAAAAGCGCTATAGCCTCTGGCGGACGTGTTGAAGTTATAGGACGCTTGACTCAAGAAGACTTTACAGAAATCGCGTCATCGGTTAATAGCGCGTCGGGAGACGTTTACTTGGATTTGTCAATGACAGTTGGTCTTACAACTCTTGCAGACAATGTGTTCAATAAATCTACTAAGCTTAGAGAATTGATTCTACCAGAAGGACTTACAACAATTGATTCCAGCAGCCTCTGGTGTTTGTATTGTCTTGAAAAATTGCATATTCCGGCAAGTTGCACAACGATTGAAGGAAACGCTTTTTTCTTGTGCTCAATAAATACGGGGCTTGACATAACTTTAGACGAAGGAAATGAAACTTTTGACTTAATTGATGGTGCTATATACACAAAAGATCATAAAAAGTTAGTTCGCTTTGCAAACGGTTCTTCAACTTCAAGTTTTACAATTCCTGCATTTGTAGAAGAAATAGCTGAATATGCCTTTACTGGAGCAAAATTCTACTCAATTTCTTTTGAAGAAGGTTCAAATCTTAAAAAAATTGGTCAATTTGCTTTTGATTATTGTAACTATCTTAGCTCTGTTTCAAACCTTCCTGTAACTGTGGAAAACATAGAAACTGCGGCATGGAGATATTGTACAAGATTGTATTATGTTTATTATGAAGGAAGCCTTGCTGATTGGGAAAATATAGAAAAAGGTGTAATTGGTGGCCTTATTGGACATACTGTAACTGTTAGATGCGAGGACGGAAATTCTTCATTTTAGGTGACTTGAGGAAAAATGTCATGCCGACAATCTGTCATGCTGAACTTGATACGGCAGCTAAAAGGAGACGAATATATGAAGAAAAGGACACTGATTACAAAACTGACTCTTTTGTG
>CALDIB010000019.1 GCA_937902125.1 uncultured Treponema sp. | reverse complement strand
TTTTCTTGACGGCTCTTCGATTGTGGGCAGGCCGCCGGGCTTTTTTTTGTCTGAAGCCTTTTTGCTTGGCGCCCCGCCGCGCTCCGCGCGCCGCGGGGCGTTTTTTTTTGTCGGCCGGAAAAGTCGCGGGCTTGCGTCCGTGTCTTTCGCGCCGCGTTATGGGCTTGCCGCAGTTTTACGCATTTGGCCGAAAATTTCCCGTCTTGCCTTCCGTTTTGGCTAGTTGACAGACTGCTTTTTTTTTGTATAGTTTTTTCGTAAAAACAGTTAAGGAGGTTTTTATGAAAAAATCATTCGTTGTGTTGGCGGCGGCGGCAGCGTTGGCTTGCGTTTCTTTCACTGGCTGCGTGACTGCGACGTCGGAAAAATGGGCTTCAAACGAGGTTCCCGAAAAAGCTGTGGTTCTTGGCCCTGTGTCTGTGGAAGCAAAAACATTCTCTTACAAGGCTCTTCTAGAAGCCGCCAAGAAACAGTATCCGGACGCTGTGGACGTGGTCCACATTCAGTGCGACTCGTTTAGTAACGGCAAATTTTTTGCCTACGGAATCGCGGTGAGATACTAGCGCGAGACTTTGCATAAAACCTCGAAAAAGTTCAGCTTTTTCGAGGTAACTCTGAAAATGCGATGTTTTAACTCTTGTTATTTTCAAGAGTTAAAACTCGTCGGGTTCTCTAAAAAATTGCTGAAGGCGAGTTTTTAGAGATACCCTTAATTGACCTAACATGTAATGGAGTAAAATATGAAAAAAATTATGGCGCTTATCGCGGCAGCTCTTTTAAGCGCGGCGTTCGTTTTTGCAGAAAAAGAAAAATTAGATTTTGATTATGAGGCGCCTAAGATGGACAAGAACGGCGCCTTTTATATAGATGCAAAAGAGTTTAAGGGGCGAAAAATAGAAGGCCTTCTTATTGTTAACTATTCTGATTTTAATGACATTGCCTATGACGCTTATGTTCATTCCCCTTTGACGCAAAAATGGGAATTTTTGGGAAGCGCCGTTCTAAAAGGTTTTGGCGATAGAATTGTAGTGGGGCGCGATTATGAGAATCTTCCGGACTACAGATATTTTGCCATTGTTCCGCAGAGAACCGATGACTTTGATTTTGAAATTGAAAAAAACAAGCAAGGTCTTTTTAGAAAGGCTTTGATATCTGTTGAAATTAGAAGCCCTGATTACATTATGGAAGAATCGCCTAAGCCAAAAATTTCTGAAAAGAACGCTTATGTCACGCGCGAAGAAGAGATTCCTAGCAAAGCGAAAAAGGACATTATGATTATAAACAGAACAGACAGAAGGGAAATTTCTGTCAAAGTTTTTGGCTATTCAAAAAAGCAGGTAAAATGGATTCCTTTAGGAACTGTTGACACAAAAGTTACCGTCGGGCAAAACGCCTTAAAAATGAAAAACGCAAAAATAGAAAATTTTTACTATTTCGCTTTTTCTGGCGTGGATCAGTGGGAGTATTCCTTTGACGTTGAAAAAGGCAACTTGTTGGTTACAGTAAGGTAATTGGCGCCTAGAAAAACTCGGGCTTAGGCGATCTATTGACGAATGAACGAGCCCCGTCGTAAAACAATCGGGGCGTCGTTTTTTTTATAGAGGACCTCGAAAAACTTCAGTTTTTCGAGGTAACTTTGAAAATGCGATGTTTTAAGTCGTGATATTATAACGACTTAAAACTCGCAGGCACAGTCGAAAAATCGCCAAAGGCGAGTTTTTCGAGGTGCCCTATACGGTATCGCTGTCGTAACATCGCCTTTTTTGCGTCGCGGAGCTCGCCCTCCGCGCGCCGCCGGGCTTTTTTTTTTGTTTAAAGGGCTTTTCTGCAAGGCGGAGCCGTCGCTTTTTTTCTTGAGCCTTTGCCTTGCGCGCGGCAGGTTCGGAACGGCATGGAGTCCTTTCGCGCTTTGCAGGCCATGCGCGCGCGGCCCTGCCCAGGTCATGGCCTCGACGGAAGTTTCTTCCAAGGCCACGGTTTTGGAGCCTGTCGCGCTTAGGACCAACAACTATTCTTACACTGAGCTTTTAGGGGAAGACAAAAAGAGTTACCCCGACTGCTAGGACTTCGTCCGTGTTCAGCGCGACGAAAAGCCGGCTTGGAAAAAATACTCGATGTACGGAATCGCGGTTCGCTACTAGGCTTTGTTTAAGGAATCGCCGCCCCCGTTTGAGGCGGCGCCGTTTAAGTTTTTTTGCCTTGCCGCTTAGTCGTTTGGGGTCATGGCGATGATTATCAAATCGTTGTCGTCTTCCTGCCACGAAAAGGATGCCTTTTGGCCGTCAGAGGATTCGATGGCTATGAAGCGGTATTCATCCAAATCCCTTTCTTTTGACAGCTTTTTTACTTTTTTCTTTTGGCCCATTTTTTTGAATTCGACTGAACCATATACAATCCAGTCAAATGATTCAAAGTCAAATCCCCAAATTCTAAAGCTTGCGTTTGCAGAATTTGTTTGGTTGATGACTATGATTTCTTCGTCAACGCGGGTCTTAAAGTCCGATTTGTCTATGACAAAAGCGTTTGGGTTGTTTTCAAACGCCGCGGTTTTTTTTGCGAATGTTGGGGCGACATAAAGGAGCGTTAAACTTGCGGCGAACGCGAAAAAATATTTCATGCGCATTTCAGGGCACCTTCTAAAATCAATCTCCAAAATTTATTCCCAAGCCGATATACGGCAGGACTGTGAAAGAAAATGCGTCATCAAAGGAGCCTGAGGTTTTTACGCCGTTGTAATTTTGCCACCAATTGACGGCGAAATCAAACATAAAGTCCGCGCCTGCTATAAATGAACACCTTCTGTTCGCAGTGAAGCGGAATTGAGGAGTCAACGCAAATCCATAGGCGCTGTATCGGTATTTGTTTGTTTTTGTTACATAATTGATTTCCGTCTCGTAATCAGGCCCCCAAGCCCATAGCGCGTGAAAGGGAACGCCGATTTGAAAGCGTACTGAACTGTCTCCCAAGTCAACTCCAAAAGCGGGCCCAACCATTAGGTCAAGGCCGAATCTAAAGTTGCTTCCAGCGCTTAAAGTGACGCCATTGGCTTTCGCCTCTCTGTCGTAAGTGATTCCTGGCCTTAGTCCAAGGGATCCATAGACTCCAATGTGATTGCCCAACAAAAAGCAGTCATAGCTGCTGATTTTCAGCGGGAAAAAGCTCAAGCCCTTGAACGAACATTCAACTCCGTCCAATGTTCCCTTGGCTGAATCAAAAGCTACAATGCCGGACGCTATGTCGATTCCGCAAGTGTGGTTTTGGGCGACAAGCGGCGTCGTTGAAACAAGAGCGGCGACCGCAAGCGAAAGAAAAATTTTTTTCATTTTCTTTTCTCCTTTTTTGTTTTTTTTTTGTTCGCGGGCGGCGAAAGCCTTGCCCGCGAACAAAGGCTTTTGTCAAGCCTTTGTTGCAGTATATACTGCAACAAATCAGCTTTAGGTTTTGTCTTAAATTTGCGCAGAAGGCGGGCCGTCTTTTTTTGAGCGCGTTTTCGCTTGAAAAAAAATCATTCTTACTATATAATTAACGCATTGTTTTTTGCGGACGCGGGGCGCGGTTTTTGCGCCGTAGAAATTTTTTTGGCGCGGACGCAGGGTGGGGAAATAAATGGCAGTTCAAAAATCTAAAGTTCCGGCAAAGGCGCCGGCCAAAAGCGTTTCTAAAAATTCCGGCGTAAAAAAGGCGGCGGCGAGAGTTCCCGCAAAATCTGTTCCCGCAAAAAAAACTGCGTCTCCAAAAAGCGCGGCCAAGACTCCTGTGAAAGCGGCGGCAAAAGTTCCAGCAAATGCAAAAGCGCCTGTTGTTGCCGCAAAAAGCGCCGCGGCTCTTCCCTCAAAAAAATCTCCGGCGGCGCAGGGGGCGGCGAAAATTTCCGCTCCGCAAACTTCTTCAAAGCCCGTTAAAAATTATGACGAAAGCCAAATCAAGCACCTTGACGCGCTGGAGCACATTCGCTTAAGAAGCGGAATGTATATCGGCCGCTTGGGAGACGGTTCCAACCAAAACGACGGCATTTACGTTTTGCTAAAAGAAGTCATCGACAACTCGATTGACGAATTCATCATGGGCTTTGGAAAAAAAATCGACATCGCCGTAAAGGACAACCGCGTAAAGGTTCGGGACTACGGCCGCGGCATCCCGCTTGGAAAAGTCGTTGACTGCGTTTCTGAAATCAACACTGGCGCCAAATACAACGACGACGTTTTCCAGTTTTCAGTTGGAATGAACGGCGTGGGCACAAAGGCTGTCAACGCGCTTTCGAGTTATTTTAGGGTTGTGTCCGTTCGCGACGGCGACTGCGCGGAAGCGATTTTTGAAAAGGGAAAGCTGGTCAAAGAGCGCAAGGGCCATCTAAAGGAAAAGCAAGCCAACGGAACTTTTTTTGAATTTGTTCCCGACGAAGAAATTTTTGGAAAGTATTCCTTCAACATGGAATTTGTCGAAAAGCGAATTTGGAATTACGCCTACCTTAACGAAGGCTTGACCCTGCGCCTTAACGGACAGGAGTTTAAAAGCGACAACGGCTTGTTCGATTTGCTGAACAAAGAGATAGAAGACACTTGCCTTTATCCCATCGGAAGCTATACAGGAAAACATATCCGCTTTGCCTTTACCCACACAAACGGCTACGGCGAAAACCATTTTAGTTTTGTGAACGGCCAATACACTGCCGACGGCGGAACTCACCTTAACGCCTTTAAAGAAGGCTTTGTAAAGGGCGTCAACGACTTTTACCAAGAGTCCTTTAGGGCGGAAGACGTTCGCGAAGGAATGGCCAGCGCCGTTTTGGTCAAGGTTAAGGATCCGGTTTTTGAAAGCCAAACAAAGAACAAGTTGGGAAACACTGACATCCGCCAATGGATTGTGGAGGAAGTCAAGGCCGGCTTGATTGACTGGCTGCACCACAATCCTCAGGCCGCCGACAAAATCAAGGAAAAAATACAAACCAACGAAAAGCTTCGCACAGAGCTTAGCGCTGTAAAAACAAAAGCCAAGGAAGCGGCGAAAAAAATCAGCATAAGAATTCCAAAGCTAAAGGATTGCAAGTTCCATGTAAGCGACGGAGCCAAGGGCGAAAACTCAATGATTTTCATCACCGAGGGAGATTCGGCCAGCGGCACCATGACCCATTCCCGGGACGCCAGCTATCAGGCCATTTTCTCTTTGCGGGGAAAGCCTGAAAATATGTACGGAAAAAAGCAGAGCGACATTTACAAGAACGACGAGCTTTACCAGTTGATGATGGCGCTGGGAATTGAAACCGACGTGGCCAACTTGAAGTACGGAAAAATCGTAATCGCCACCGACGCCGACAACGACGGCTATCACATTCGCAATTTGGTGATGACCTTCTTCCTTGGATACTTTGAGGAGCTTGTCACAAGCGGCCGCGTCTTTATTTTGGAAACGCCCCTTTTCCGCGTCAGGAATAAAAAAGAAAACATTTACTGCTATTCCGAGGACGAGCGGGACAAGGCGCAGGCAAAACTTGGAAAGAGCGCGGAGACCAGCCGCTTTAAGGGTTTGGGAGAAATCAACCCAACGGAATTCCGCCAGTTCATCGAGCCTGAGACAATGCACTTGACGCCGGTGGAAATAAGCCAGCTGAAGCTTGTTCCAAAGCTTTTGGGCTTTTACATGGGAAAGAACACTCCGGAGCGCCGCGACTTTATTGAAAAGCACTTGCTTTCAAACGCCGACATAGACGCGTAAGTCCGGGTCTATTGTGTTGTTTTGTTTTTCGCGCTAGAATGTGGGCAGAGGTTATTTAAAATGAAAAAAATTCTTTTGTCTTTTGCGGCGCTTTTTGCGCTGGCTTCTTTTTCTTGCTCAAAGGGCGGAAAGTCCGTCCGCTTGGGAACTAACGCGGCATTTCCTCCCTTTGAATGGATTGAAGGAAACGAAGTTGTGGGCTTTGACATCACCCTTGGAAATTTGATTGCCCGGGATTACGGACAGGAACTAAAAGTTGTTGACATGAGCTTTGACGGCCTTATCGCCGCGCTTCAAGCCGGTTCCATCGACTTCATCGCGTCAGGAATGACGGCCACCGACGAGCGCAGAAAGAACGTGGATTTTTCCGAGCCGTATTATTCTTCAAAGCAGACAATCATCGTCCGCGCCGACAACAAGGACACGGCCTCGGTTTCTGACCTTAAGAAAAAGTCCGTCGGCGTTCAGGCTGGAACCACCGGCGAAATTTACGCCACCGAAGAAATTGAAGGCTCCCAGGTAAAGTCTTTTAAGACCGTCATTGACGCGGCCTTGGCCCTTAAGAACGGAGCCATTGAGTCAATCATAGTTGACGAGCTTCCCGCAAAAGAAATTGTCCGCCGCAATCCGGAACTTAAAATTGTTGACGACGATTTCTTTACCGACGAATACGCCATTGCCGTCAAAAAGGGCAACAAGGAACTTTTGGACTCAATCAACAAGACCATAAAGACAATCAAGGAAAACGGCGTTTACAAAAAAATGCTGGATTCTTATATGCCTTTGGAAGGCGACATGAAAATTCTTTCCGCCGGCGATTTGTAATTTGCTTTTATGGCCGCATCTTTTTACGACGTAATGATTAGCCATGGCCGCTGGAAGTTGATTCCCGCGGGCCTTGGCGTCACCTTGCTCATAGCCTTTTGCGCGATTCTCATTGGAACGATTTTGGGCTGCGTTTTGGCAATCTTTAAGATTTCCGAAAAAAAGCCCCTTAGAATCATCGCCGAAATTTACACCACGGTGATTCGGGGCGTTCCAATGGCGACTCAGCTGATGATTTTCTACTTTGTCGTTTTTTCTCCCTTGGGCTTGAGCAACGCCGTTCTTGTGGCCGTCATCGCCTTTGGAATAAATTCCGGAGCCTACTGCGCCGAAATTTTTAGGGCGGGAATCCAAGGTGTTGACCGGGGACAAATGGAAGCCGGCCGCTCCCTTGGACTTTCTTGGTCCCAAACCTTGATGAAAATAATTTTGCCCCAGGCCTTTAAAGCCGTCCTTCCCACTTACACTAGCGAGTTCATCACCCTTATAAAAGAAACTTCGGTGGCCAGTTTCATCGCCGTGGTTGACTTGCAAAAAACTTGCGACAACATTCGGAACGCCACATACAACGCCTGGATTCCCCTTCTTTCTTGCGCCGCCATTTACCTTTGCCTTACCGTGGGGCTCACAAAGTTTTTCGCTTTCTGCGAGCGCCAAATGGCCGCCGCCGACAGAAGCAAATAATCGCCGTCTTAAGTTTTTTCAAGCGAAAGCGCGAAAGCCGGCGATGGTGGACAAAACAAAATTTTTCTGATACAATGGACACGGGTGGAAGAAAATGGCATTCATTAAAAATCTCTTTGACAAAAACTTCATTGAATACGCAAGCTATGTAATTCGCGACCGCGCGATTCCTGATTTGGAAGACGGACTGAAACCCGTTCAGCGGCGCATCATGCACACGCTTTTTAAAATGGACGACGGCCGTTTTCAAAAGGTGGCCAACGTTGTGGGCGAATGCATGAAATACCACCCCCACGGAGACGCTTCAATTGGCGGCGCTCTTGTGGTTTTGGCCAACAAGGGCATTTTCATCGAAAAGCAGGGAAACTTCGGCAACATGTTCACCGGCGACGGCGCTTCCGCTCCCCGTTACATCGAATGCCGCGTTCATCCTTTGGCCAAAGAATTTTTGGTCACAAACCCTCACGTCACCCATTACATTCCAAACTATGACGGCCGTTCCACCGAACCGGAAGTTTACCGCGCCAAAATTCCTGTGGCCTTGATTATCGGAGCCGAAGGAATCGCGGTTGGAATGAGCACGAAAATTTTGCCTTACAATTTAAAGGAAGTCATCGAGGCTGAAATCAAAGCGCTTAAAGGACAAAGCTTTGAGATTTATCCCGACGTTCCTACCGGCGGCTTGATTGACGTTTCAAACTACAACGACGGAAACGGAAAAATAATCAGCCGCGCCAAGTTTGACATGAGCGACGAAAAGAAAATCGTCATCACCGAACTTCCCCTTGACACCACCAGCGACAGCCTTCTTAATTCCATCGAGAACGCTTACCGCGCTGGAAAAATCAAGATTGGCTCCATCGACGACTTTACCACCGACCACTGCCAAATAGAAATCAAGCTTCCCCGGGGCGTTTACGCCAAGGACGTTGAAAAGGCGCTTTACGCTTACACCGATTGCGAAAAGTCCATCTCTTGCCAAATGCTGGTGATTAAGGACAATATGCCTGTGGCCATGACCGCCACCGAAATCGTAAAGTATTACGCCAAGAAGCTTGTGGGAATCATCAAGGACGAGCTTGAATACGAGCGGGGCCAATTGATGGAAGAACTCCACCAAAGAACCCTTGAGCGCATTTTTATTGAAGAGCGCATTTACAAAAGAATCGAACAAATGAAAACCGCCGAGGCCGTGAACAAGGCCGTCATTGACGGATTCAAGCCGTTTAAAAAAGAATTGATTCGGGACATCACTGACGAAGACGTGGAGCGCTTGCTCAAGATTCCAATCCGCCGCATTTCGCTTTTTGACATAAACAAAAATCGCGACGAGGTTGCCGCCATTAACGGCCGCCTAAAGGAAATCGCCAAGCGCCTAAAGCATTTGACCGATTGCGCCGTTGAATACCTTAACGGAATGCTGGCCAAGTTCAAGCCGGAAGAGCTTGTTCGCCACACAAAAATCGCCAAGTTCAGCGCCGTTGACGTTAAGACCGTTGTAAAGCGGGACACTCCTCTTCGCTACGACGACAAGGGCTACATTGGAATCGGCGTTTCAGGCGGCGCGGAAGTTTTGCGGGTCACTCCCTACGACAGAATTTTTGTAATGCGAAAAAGCGGCATCTATACGGTTTGCGACGTTCCCCAAAAGCTTTTTGTTGACAACGGAATGGTCTATGTGAACTACGCCGAAAAGGAAATCATAAACGACGTTTTGTTCACCGCCATTTACCGCGACCCAAAAACAAAGCAGTGCTACATAAAACGATGCCGCGTTCCCAGCTGGATTATGAACCGCGACTATTTCATCGCGCCTGACGGCATGGAAGTCCTTCATGTTGACACAAGAAAAAATTTCAAGTTCGCGCTGAACTATGTCAAAAAGGCCCGCGCGAAAGTTGCCAAGGAAAATTTCAAGGCCAGTGATTTTATCGAGCGGGGCTTGAAGGCGCAAGGTTTCAAACTTTCTCCAAAGGAAGTTGAAAACGTCGAGGTTGAAAAGCCCGTCGAAAAACTGTAGAATGTCCGCAGATATGCAAGAAGAAAAATTGCCGCTTGAAAAAAGCGAGTCCGTACCGGGCGCCGGCGGACAAAAGGGCAGGGCGAAAAAAAGCGCCCTTAAACTGGCCAAAGAATTTTCGTCGTCGCAAAAATTTTCCGTTCCCCGCGCGGTTTTCATGCTGATGATTTTTTGCTTTTTGGCCGCTTTTTTTTCTTCAATGATGACGGGCCTTGCCTTAAGCCTTTCTTCGGTTTTTGTGTCGTCCGCCTCTGACGGCCGCCTTGCCGCGCTTGTCTTTCTTTTTGTTGAATTTCTTTCCCTTGCAATAATTTTTGTCATGCATTACGGCCTCTTTTTGTGCAACCTTCGCTTTGTCCGAAACCAGCCGGTGGCCTTAAGTTTTTTGTTCGCGGGAATCCGGCAAAAGCGGGCTAGGGCAGGAGCGGCTTTTTTTGTCCTTCCCATGGTCGCGTGCATGGCGCTTTTTGCCGTGATAGTGAACTATGTTGACTTTTTTTCGCTGCCTGAATTTCAAAGCCCTGACGCTTTGATGGAATTTGTAAAAAGCAATCCGGACAGCCTGCGAAAATTTTTGGCCTGCTTTGTCCTCTTTTTGGCGCTGGCCTTTGTTTTGTATTTTCCGTTCACCTTCACTTGGAGTTTTGTCTACGACAAGAACGGCCAAAAATTTTGGCGCTCCCTTTGTCAAAGCCTCAAGTTTTTCTTTGGCCGCGTCTTTAACTTTTTGGCCTTTGAATTTCTTTGCCACTTTAAAAAGGCTTTTTGGATTTTTGTCTTTGACTTGTCCCACGCGCTCATTTACAAAAATTACCAGTCCAGCGCGAAAATTTATTCCTTTGGCTCTCTCATAAGTTTTGTTTCTTTCGCGCTCACTTTTTACACGGCGGCCGCGGTCATTCTTTCAATTCAATATTATTACGACCAATTTAAAGATGAAAATTTTAACGGCGAAAATTCAAAGTGAGACAATTGTAAAAGGTTCGCGTTTTTTAGCGGAAGCCATTCCTTGCCAAAAGCAGGACGAGGCCCGCTTGATTTTAAAGGCTCAGAAAGAAAAATATTCGGACTCAACCCATGTTGTCCACGCCTTTATTCTTGGAAAAAACGCCGAGGTCATGGGCTTGAGCGACGACGGCGAGCCAAGCGGAACTGCCGGCCGGCCGGTTCTTGACGTGTTGAAGGGAAGCGGCGCCACCGACATAATGCTGACCGTCACAAGATGGTTTGGCGGAACCCTTTTAGGAACCGGCGGCTTGGTCAAAGCCTACGGCGGCGCGGCCAAGGAACTTTTGAAAAAGTGCGGGGAAGAAGGCGCTTTGGAGGAGTATGTTCCAAAAAAAGAATTTTTCTTTGATTGCGACTACCCGCTTTACAAGAGCGTCCGCCGCGCCTTAGAGGAATTTCCGATTGACGGCCTTTCGGAAGAATTTTTGGACAGGGTTTATGTGAAAGGCCAAATTACGGAAGTGCGCTTTTGGGATTTTTGCGAGCGATTGAAGAATTTGAGCGCGGGAAAACTATTGATAGGGCAATGAAAAAAAATTGTCTTGTCAAGCCTGACAGTGACACGAGGAAATTATATGAGCAAGTTTAGAAATCAGCACATGAGAATATCTTGGGACCAGCTTGTGGACGCGCGGGAGGAGGAGCCTGCCGTCAGCGCCAGCCTTAACGACAAGGCCGCGCTTGTGGGCCGCCTTGGGCTTATGATTCTTTCTGTGGGCGCCGGGGCCTACCGCGTCCGCGCCGCTATGAACAAGGCCAGCCGCGCCATGGGCATAACGGTGAACGCCGACATAGGACTTCTTTCAATTGAATACACTTGCGTCTGCGGAAGCGAAAGTTGCGCCAACGCAATCTCTTTGAGCAGAACCGGCGTGAACACCGACAAGATGAACCTTTTGCGGGCTTTTGCCGACGAGTTTGAGCGCCTTGCCGACTGCATTTCCATAAAGGGCGCCTTTAAGCTTTTGGACGAAATCGAAAATTCCGCGCCCCATTACAGCGCTCCTGTTTTGGGCTTTGCGGCGGCCGTGGCTTGCGCGGCCTTCACTTTTTTGCTTGGCGGCGGAATTGTGGAAATGTTGGGAGCGTTTTTGGGAGCGGGAGCGGGAAACTTTCTCCGCAAAAAGCTTTTGGACCGTCACATAACCTTGTTCGCCAACGTGGCGCTTGGCGTGGCTTCCGCCTGCTTGGTTTACATTGGCCTCGTCAAGTCAGCGGAAATTCTTTTTGGCGTGTCAAACGCCCATCAAGCCGGCTACATTTGCTCCATGCTTTTTGTAATACCCGGATTCCCTTTGATAACTGGCGGAATAGACTTGTCCAAGCTTGACCTTAGAAGCGGCGTTGAAAGAATTTTATACGCGCTCTTGATAATTTTTGTGGCCACCATGACAGGCTGGCTTTGCGCCTACGCCTTCAACTTTTGGCCGGAAGACTTCATGCGCTACGAGCTTTCTTTTGAGCTGAAACTTTTATTTAGG
Source organism: uncultured Treponema sp. (assembly GCA_937902125.1). Classification (GTDB taxonomy): domain Bacteria; phylum Spirochaetota; class Spirochaetia; order Treponematales; family Treponemataceae; genus Treponema_D. The sequence goes on along the minus strand of CALDIB010000019.1, from coordinate 16,707 downwards.
CTTTTGGCCAGCTTTTTTGGCGTTTTTGGCTTTTCCCTTATGTTCAACAGCTCTTTGCGAATGGCCGTCACAGCGGGCCTTATAGGAACCCTTTCCAACACATTCCGCCTTGAACTTTTGGACTTTACCCAAATTCCTTTTTCAGTGGCGGCTTTTTTGGCGGCCCTCTTGTCCGGCCTTTTGGCTTCCGCGATAAAAGGCTTCACCGGATTTCCAAGGCTTACGATAACGGTTCCTTCAATCGTGATTATGGTGCCCGGCCTTTTTATGTATAAGGGAATTTATTTTTTGGCGCTGGAAAACGTTTCGGAAGGCTCCCTTTGGGTCTTGAAGGCCGTGCTGACGGTTTGCTCCCTGTCCCTTGGCCTAATCGCCGCCCGCGTCCTTACCGACAAAAATTTCCGCAAGAACAGCTAGGGCTGTCTTTCTCTTGAACAAAAGGCGGAATTTCTATATAATAATAAAACTATTCTAAAGGCGGCTCTAGCGCCTCGCTTTTTGCCCCGCGCCCCTGCTTCCTTATAATCAGAGGTTTTATTATGGTTCTTTTTGGAGGCCTTCTTTCAATCAAGGCTATTGTCTTTTTGACATTCAGCGTTTTTGCAATCGCCGCCGTGGGCTACTTGCTTGGCCGCATCACAATCAACGGCGTTTCTTTGGGAACGGCGGGCGTGTTCATCATCGCCCTTTTGTTCGGAGCGTTCTTTTACACTCCTCTTGGAAACCAGCTTGTCGTTTCCATGACCAGCGAGGACTTGCAGACGGTTTTGCATACTTCCTATGTTTCGGGCGCCCTTAAGATTGTAGAAAACATCGGCCTTGTGCTTTTTGTCACCAGCGTCGGTTTTATCGCCGGCCCCAGCTTTTTTGGCGACCTAAAGAAAAACTTCAAGTCATACATTTTGCTTGGACTTTTGATTATCGTTGTGGGCGGAATCGCATGCGCGGCCTGTTCGATTTTTGACATCAAGGCTTTTGGCCGTTCAAAAGAAGAAGTGGGCGCCATGCTCGTGGGCTTGCTTTCAGGCTCTCTCACTTCAACTCCGGCCTTTAGCGCGGCGAAAGCGACAGTCTTGACGGAAGAATTGGAGAACATCGTAGCCGTGGGCCACGGAATCGCCTACTTGTTCGGCGTTATTGGCGTGGTTCTTTTTGTTCAGCTTGTTCCCAAATTTGTCAAGGCCGACATGAACGCCGAGCGCTCAAAGCTTTCCGAGTCCGCTCCTGAAGCGCCCTGCAAGCTTACAGGAAAAGAAATGGAATTGGATCCCTTTGGCTTTGGCATTTTTTCCATCGTGGCCATTTTGGGAATTTTCATCGGTTCAATTAAGGTTGGAAATTTCTCCCTTACCACAACAGGCGGCTGCTTGATTTTGGCTTTGATTTTTGGCCACTTCCAAAAGTTTGGAAACATTTCCGTCACTCCCCACGAGTCAACCCTCAAGGTTTTCCGCGAGTTGGGCTTGATGTTCTTCTTGATGGGAGCGGGAGTCGCCGGCGGAGCCAGCTTTGTCAAATACTTTGAATGGATTTACTTCATCTATGGAATCGTTATGACCTTGGTTCCGATGATAGCGGGCTTCTTCTTCGCCAAGTTCGTCCTCAAGTTGAACTTGTTGAACAACCTTGGCTCAATCTGCGGCGGCATGACCAGCACCCCCGCCTTGGGAACCTTGATTTCCACTGCCGGAACGGAAAAGGTTGCCGGCGCCTACGCCTCAACTTATCCCATCGCGCTTGTGGCCGTTGTCGTGGTTTCGCAAGTTTTGATAATCATGTTTAGATGATGGCGCAAATACCAATCATTTCAATAATTGTTTACGCCTCAATTTTGGCCTTGCTGTTGATTGGCTCCAAACGCGCGGCTTTTGGCCAATTCAACAGCGACTCCATGTCCCTTGAGGCTTGCAAAAACTTCCAGGGGCTTGCGGCCATCGGAGTCATTTGCCACCACCTTTCCCAGCCCGCTTCAAATTCCGCGCCTATGGCGGCGCTGGGGCAAATGCAGATTTTCCGGGAAATCGGATTTTTGTTCGTGGCGATTTTCTTTTTTCTTTCGGGCTTTGGACTTTTAAAAAGCCTTCAAACAAAGCCCGGCTATCTAAAGGGCTTTTTGCGTCGTCGCGTTCTTCCCATTGTCATTTGCTATTATGTGATGAACATTTTTTACATCGTCTTTCATTTGATTTTGGGAACAAAGATGGAAGCCTCGGAATGGATTTGCAAAATTGTCGGCCTTGCCCTTTTAAACGACAACGCTTGGTTTGTTCCTGTAATCGTCGTAATGTATTTGGCCTTTTACGCGGCCTTTAAGGACGGCGACAGGGGCCGCTCTTACGCCATTGTATTTTTGGTTGTCGCGGCTCAGGCCGGCTGGTTCTTGTTCAACAAGCACTTTCCTTGGTGGCTGGGGGAGGCCGACTGGTGGAAAAAGCCGGGAGCGCTTTGGATGGCGCCTTGGTACAAGCGGCCCGTCGCGCTTTGGTATGAAGGGGAATGGTGGGTAAATTCCACAATCGCTTTTTTTGCGGGAATCTTGGCCGCCAAGCATGAGAAAAAGCTTTTCGCCTTTTTTGAAAAAGCCTATTGGCCAAAACTTTTCGCCTCCATCTTGCTTTTCGCTTCTTCCTTTGTTTTGCGCTTTTTCTTGCAGTCAAAGAACGTTCATTACTGGCTGGAATTTTCTGGCGACAACAGGACTCTTCCCCGCGCAATGATGTTCGGCGTTGAAAGCCTTCAAGTTTTGACCGGCCTTTTGTTTATCGTTTTGCTCAGAATGAAAATTTGGAGCAGGAACCGGGTCTTGGATTTTTTTGGAAAATATTCTTTGGAATTTTATTTGTGCCAGGCGCTTTTTCTTAGAGCATTCGCCATTCTCTTTGGCTGGATGGACAAAAGCTTTAGGTCGCCGGAAAACTTCGCCTTGCAAGGCTATGGCGACCAAGGCATGGCCTTGCTTTACATGCTTTTGGTTTTTGCCGCCACAATCGCGCTTGCAATTTTCTTAAAGGCCGCCGTTCAAAAAATCTTAAGTCTTTTTGAAAAAAGCGATTCCAAGGCAAAAAACGCCGCCGCCTGATTTTTTTTAAGCCCATGACTTCCGCCCTGCCAAGCGAATACCAAAATTTTTTGGCCTCTCCCGACAACCGAGCCGCCTTCATCCAAAGGTATTTGGAGGCGCGGGGCGTTGAGACGGCTGTCCTAGGCGTTGAAGGAAAGCGGCACATTTACGTCCGCCTTCCCAAAGGGGGCTACAACCCGGCCTTTAGGGTAAAGACAATCATCGCGCACTACGACATAGTTTCAGGAAGCCCCGGCGCCAACGACAACTCTTCCTCTGTTTTTTGCCTGATGGATTTTGCCGTCCGCCTTTCCCGTTTTGGCGGCGTTCACAATTGCAGAATTTTCTTTACCGACGGCGAGGAATTGGGAAGCGGCGGCGTCAAGGAGCAGGGCGCCTTTTCTCTTGCGTCCACAATGCAAAAGTGCGGAATCCGCGACGAAGACATTTACGTTTTTGACTGCGTTGGCCGGGGAAGCGTTCCCCTTTTGGGCTTGAACATTCTTCCAAAAAATGTCGGCCTTTCATTCGCAAAAAAAATCAACGCCATAAACCAAGGCGTCCGGGAAATTTTTTCTTCCCTAGGCCTTTCTTGGCTGAACCTTCCCATGCCATACAGCGACAACGCGGGCTTTTTGGCGAACGGCTTTCCCGCCGTGGCCATAACCATGCTTCCCGACGCGGAGGCCCAGGCTTACATGGCGGCGCTGCAGGCGGACAAAGACCTTTTGCGCTATGTTCAAAACCAAGACGTTCCCGAACAAAAAATCGATTCCCTTCACGCAAAACTTCCCCTTACTTGGCGCTTGATGCACACCGGGGGCGACAACATTTCCTCCTTGACTCCCCAAAGCTTTGAAATCGCCGCCCGCATTTTGGACGCAATCGCTCTAAGAAAGTCGATGTGAAAAAAATTATAAAAAAAGCTAAAGTTTTAAAGAAATTCTGCCGATATAGCAAATAAGGGCGGATTGTGTCCGCATAAAAAGTTTTGAGATTGCCATGGTAAAAAGAAAGGTAAAAAAAGTTTCAAAAACCGCGAAGCGAATCGTTTGGAAGGACGACATTAATTTTACGTCCGTCAACGATGAATTTGCCATGGACGCTTTGAACAATTGGACAACCACAATTGGCCTTGTGAAGTCCGTAATCTCTTTGGTGAACCGGCGGATAGAGGGCTGCGACACCCGCATATTCTTTCACGCGCCGGAATTCCATGAATACCGCGAAATGGACAAGGAAGGAATCATAACCGTTTCGGACGATTCCCTTTTTGTCGGCTTTTTGGCCATGGAAAGCGGCGTTATTCCCTTGGAAAAAATGTTCACCACATACAATGTCACCGACCCCATGCTTGGCGACATGCTGAGGGATTTGTACGGCTGCCGCTACATTATGCCCGTGGTGCACGGCTTTGAGATGGTGGCTTTTTTAATTTTGTGTTCAAAGGACATGTCAAAAAAACTTGTCTTAAAGCGGGATGAAATTCAGTTCTTGCAGAAACTTAACAACCGCCTGCAAATAAATTTATACGCGGCTTCAATCGCAACCCGGGGCCAAAGAAACTTGTTGAACTTAAAGAAGTATCCATTTTCCTTGCAAAAGCACAAGATGATTTTGGACATGAACAACAATCTCTTTGAGGACTTGAAGGAAGAAATCTCTTTTTCAAGAGGGGTGGCCTACCGCTATGACGAAGAGCTTCAAATTCTTTACCCCTTTGCCTTTTACAACGTGGAGAGGGAAAGGGTTCCGACAATAAAAATTGGAGAAGGAATCTCAGGCCAAGTCTTTAAGAATTGGATTTCCGTTTTTGTTCCCGACCGCGCCGGCCACCCCGCTTATTCTTTGATGAAGGAGGAAACCTTCATTCAAGGCTCTTTCATCAGCGTTCCCGTGGGAACGGAAAAAAATAGAATAGGCGTCGTTACGATTTCCCGCTCCAAGCAAAGCAAGGAGCCGTTCAGCATTGAGCACCAATACATGATGGAAATCGCTTCGGCCTTTTTCGCCTCCGAGGTCATCAACCGAAACTTGCGGGACAAAATTGAAGAAAGCAACTTTAGCGTCGTCAAGTCCCTTTCAAACGCGCTGGAAGCCAAAGACCTTTATACGGAAGGCCATTCTGACCGCGTGGCGAACTACAGCGTTGGAATTGCCAAGCGCTTGGGCTACAGCAAAGAGCGGGTTCACATGCTGCGATACGGCGCGCTTTTGCATGACATCGGAAAAATTGGAATCACCGACACAATCATAAACAAGCCGGCAAAGCTTACCGACGAAGAGCGCCTTATTATAAAACAGCACGCGGAAATCGGCTACAAAATTCTTTCGGCCAATCCTTACTTTAACGAGATTAGAAACTTTGTCCGCTACCATCACGAACACCTTGACGGAAGCGGATATTACGGAAAAAAAGAAGGGGAGTATCCCGAAGAGTCGGAAATCATAAGTTGCGCCGACGTTTACGACGCGCTTACAAGCGACAGGCCTTACCGCAAGGCTTTGTCCCAAGAAAAGGCTCTTGAAATTCTTTCCCAAGACGTGGGCAGAAAATTCAACAAAAAAGTTTACGCCGCCATGGTTGAATTTGTAAAAGGCCAAGAGCCGGCCAACCTTTAAGAAACTCTTTTAAAAATCAAAGCGCGTCTTGCAGGGCTTCCAACTTTTGCTGGAGGACGTAGGCGTTTTGGGATTGCAATGCCAAACGCTGGGCCAGCATTTTGCTCAAGAAAATTCCGTAGTGGGGATTTTTTCTAATCAGCGAAAGGAAGGCCGTCTTTGGAACTTTTATCAGCTTGCAGTTTCCGATTGCCATTATTGTGGCCGTGCGCCTGTCGTTCAGCAGAAAGGCCATCTCTCCGATGAACATGTCGCTTGGGGTAAGGACTGTGTTCAACTTTAAGTTGACGTAAACGCCAAACCTTCCTTCAACTATAAAGAAGAGGTCGTTGGACAAGTCGTCTTGCTTGAAAACTATTTGCTTGTCCTTGTATTCCACAACGTCAAAGGGCTTCATGATTCCCGGAACCGCGTTGACGGAGTTGACTTGGTTTGCGATTTGGAAAGTGACTTGGTTTCCCTTTTCGTTGTAGCTTAAGTTTTTGACAAAGGAGCGGCTCAAGGAAATTCCCCGGCCGTGGGTGTCGGTGTTTGCCGCGCGGCGCTCAAGGACTTTTTTCCAGTCAAAGCCGTCGCCGGAATCTGTGATTCTAAAGGCGCTGGCCTTGTTGTGAATTGAATAGTTGATTTTGATTTTTCGTCCCTTGTATTTGGGGTCTTGGGCTCGGGTTTTTATCAAGTCAAGAACGTTCCCGCCGTTCATAATCCAGTCGCTTTTTTCTTGATACGAAATGTTGAGGTTTCCGTGCTCCACGGCGTTGGTCAAAAGCTCGCTCAAGGCCATTTGCAAGTTCATTCTGTCTTCTGAACTGATGCGGTTTGTGTTGTAAAGGTAGCTCACCAAAAAATTTATGTAAAAGCGAATGTCCAGCGGGTCGTTTCCGCAAACAAAGCTTCCTTCCTCTCGGCCGCCCACTATGTCTTGCATTCCCCGCGCGTACAGAAATTGCTGGTTTTGGTCGATGATGCGCAAAAGACGGCTGAAATTTTGCGAAAATTCAGAGATGGTCAAAATGGAAAGAACGTTGTCGTCCTTAAGCTCCTCAAGCTGCCGCGCTTGGTCCCGGTCCTTGCAGACCGAAATCACTCCGCCGTAGTGAAGCCAAGAGTCGTCGTGAATCGATTCCATTATTTTGGAGCAGTTTATTCCCGGGGAAGTGTAGTCGATTACCTTTATGTCTGGAAGCTCGTAATTGATGAAGCTGATTATGCTGTCGGTGTCTCCAAAAATGTCGCAGGAAAAGGCGGCGAAATTTTTGCAGGCGTTTGAAATTGTCTTGGTGACGATGGGATTTGTGGACGCAGTGACTATTTTTTTCATTTTTTATGAGCTCCGTATTTTGTCATTTTAGCGCGGAATTTGGAATTTATCAATTGATTTTTGCGTCAAATCGATGTAAAATGAAATTATGGATTTTTTAGAATTGTCAAAAGAGCGCTATTCGGTGAGAAAATTTTCAGAAAAAAAAGTTGAGGCCGAAAAGCTTGAAAAAATTTTGGAGGCCGGCCGCCTGGCTCCCACCGCCAAAAATTCCCAAAGCCAAAGAATTTTTGTCTTGCAAAGCCCAGCCGCGCTTGAAAAAATCAACGAGGCCACTCCCATGGCTTACAAGGCTCCCGTGGTCTTGATGGTTTGCTACGATTCCAATCAAAGCTATAAAAACCCCTCTGACACGGCCTACACATATTTTCCTTGCGGCCAATACGACGGCGGCGAGGTTGACGCGGCCATCGTGACCACGGCCATGATGTTCCAGGCGGCCGAGCTGGGCTTGGGAAGCCTTTGGGCCAGAGGCTTCGACGCGAAAAAAATAACCGACGCCTTTGGCCTTGAGCCTAATTTGCATTTGGTTTGCCTTTTGGACATCGGATACCCGGCCGCCGATTCTGCCCCAAGCCCCCGCCACGGCGACAGAAAAGCCTTGTCGGAAACCGTTCAGTATTTATAAGGAGACTGGTAGAATCTAATGAAAAAGACATTTTTGCTTGCAGCCTTGGCCTTTTCTTTAAGTTTCGCCTTTTTTTCTTGCAAAAAGGAAAAAGTTCCGCCAAGGGAATTTTTGAACGACAAAAGCACCCCTGTGGAGCGTTACGGCGCCTTGCAGGTAATCGGAACCCATCTTTGCGACAAGGACGGAAATCCTGTCCAGCTTTGCGGAATGAGTTCCCACGGCCTTCATTGGCACGGAAAATACGCCAACAAAAATGTCTTGAAATGGCTTCGGGATGACTGGAACGCCGACCTTTGGCGCGCCGCCATGTATGCCGGCGAAAGCGGCGGATATGTGAACAACCCCGCCATTGCCAACAAGGTTATAGATTCAATCGAGGCCGCCATTGATTTGGGCCTTTATGTAATAGTGGACTGGCATGTTTTGCCTGAGCGGGATCCTCTTTTGTATGTCAAGCAGGCCGAAGAATTTTTTGAAAAGATTTCCTCCGCTTACGCGAACGTTCCCAACATCATCTACGAAATTTGCAACGAGCCTAACGGAAAGGAAGTCACTTGGAAGGACAACATCAAGCCTTACGCCGAGCGAATTATTCCTGTAATCAGAAAGCATTGCGACAACATAATTGTGGTGGGCACTCCGGTTTGGTCAAGCGACCTTGCCAGCGCCGCCAAGTCGCCCATCCAGGGCCAAAAGAACATTATGTATACTCTGCATTTTTACGCTGGAAGCCATAAGGGAAAAAGCCGCAGGGCGGCGGCCTCCGCGCTAAAAAAAGGCCTTCCGATTTTTGTCACCGAATGGGGAACCACTTTGGCTTCGGGAGACGGCGGCGTTTTTGAAGAGGAAACCCTAAAGTGGATGGAGTTTTTGGCCAAGAACAAAATCTCTTGGACCAACTGGTCTGTCAACAACAAGGGCGAAGATTCCGGCGTGTTGAAATTCAACAAGGACAGGGACGCCCAAGGCGGCTGGCAGGAAAGCGACTTGCAGCCGTCTGGAATTCTTGTAAGGAAAATTCTTCGCGGAGAAATCGAATACTAAGATGAACGTAAGCTGGTATGACGGCTCGGCCATGTATCAATTTTTTCCTTTGGGACTTTGCGGCGCGCCCCATGAAAATTCTTGGGACTGGTCCAACACTTGGAACGCCGCCACAAGGCCGGTTCGCCGGGTGGACAAGATTTTAAATTGGATTGACCACATGAAAAAGCTGGGAATAAATTCAGTCTTTTTCAATCCGGCCCTTCAAAGCGACACCCACGGTTACAACACCCGCGACTTTTACACTCTTGACAGCCGCCTTGGAAGCAACGAGGACTTTGCCGAAGTTTGCCAAAAACTGCATGAAAATGGCTTCCGCATTGTCCTTGACGCTCTCTTCAACCATGTGGGCCGGGGCTTTTGGGCCTTTAGAGACGTCCGCAACAATTTGCAAAATTCAAAATTTATAGACTGGTTCAAGGAAATTGACTTTAAGCGCAACACACCCTGCAACGACGGCTTTTACTACAAGGCTTGGAACGACAACTGGGATTTTCCCGAATTGAATTTGGAAAACGAAGATGTGGTCCAGCACATTTTTGGAGCGCTTAGAAAATGGGAAGACCTTTATCGTTTTGACGGCCTTCACCTTTGCCTTGCGGAATACCTTCCCTCCGACTTTATTTTCCGCCTTAGAAAATTTTGCCTTGACATGGGAGCGGGCCTTGGCGGAAGCATAGCCTTGATTGCCGAAATGCATGACGGCTTTGAATGCCAAAAATATCTTTCGGGGCGGCAAACCCAAAGCGCGGACAATCGGGAACTTCGCGACGCAATTTGCGGGAGCTTCAACAATAGGAATGTGTTTGAACTGGCCTACACGCTGAACCGGCAGTTTGGCCAAGACGGAATTTTTAAAGGCGTTCCCATGATGAATTTTTTGGACAACCACAACCTTCCCCGTTTTGCCACCGCCATTCAAGACAAGAGAATGGTTCCCTTGGGCCTATGCCTTTTGCCGGCGCTTCCCGGATTTCCTTGCGTTTATTACGGAAGCGAATGGGGTGCGGAAGGCTACGACGAAGAAAACCATTGGGCCATGAGGCCTTGCTTTGACGCGCCGGAATGGAACCAATTGACTGACGGCTTTCAAAAGGCGATGCTGGCGCGAAAAGATTCGCCGGCCTTGCGTTATGGAAGCTGCCGCTTGATTTTCCAAGCCAAGGAGCAGTTGGTTTTTGAGCGGGATTCTTGCGGCGAAAAAATTATTGTGGCCTTGAACATAAGCGAATACGATTACAAGGTTCCCATAAAAGAGGGCAGGGGCTGCGCTTCCTTTGAAGGGATTTACGGCGACTACGACGAGCTCCTTGGCGGAAACGAATGCCATTACGACGGCGATTTCTACCTTCCGCCCATGAGCGTTATGTATTTGAGAAAAAAATAAATTTGAGGCCGGAATGGATTTAATAGATTATGTTGAATGGCGGGGAGACTTGCCTTTTTCAAAGTCCGCTTTTTGCGATGTTGACGCGCTTGTGTTGTGCCAGCTTTCTTATTTGAATTTTGACGGCTTGATTTCAGAAGATTTTGGCTCAAAGATTTCTTTGCGGGAATTATGGAAAGCCTTTGAAGAAAGCCCCGACTATGAAAGCCGAAAAAGCTTGGGCGCCCTGATTTCGGAGCGGACTGTACGCCTTTTGGAGCTTTGCGGCTCTTCCAAGCGCTTTGGAAATTTGTTCGCTTCGGGTTATGTGAGCAAAATCGACTTGGAAAACGAGGAGCAGTTTTCGGCGCTGACTTTTTTTGAAAGCGCTTTCAACTCAAACCCCTTCGCGGCCTTTAGAGGAACGGACGACACCATTGTGGGCTGGAAGGAAGACTTTAACCTTGCCATAGAGGAAGTGGTTCCCGCGCAGCGGGACGCGCTGGAATACCTTGAGCGCTTGGCCAAAAAGACCCGGGGAAAAATTTTGGTGGGCGGACATTCCAAGGGCGGAAACTTGGCCGTTTATTCCAGCGCCTTTTCCAGCGACAGATGCAAAAAAAGAATTCAGCGGGTCTTCAACTTTGACGGCCCCGGTTTTAGGCGGGAATTGATTCAGGATCCGCGGATGGAAAGCCTGGTTCCCTTTGTCCATTCCTATTATCCAAAGCTTTCAATTGTCGGAATGCTTTTTAGGCACGCCGGAGACTTTAGCGTGGTTGACTCAGGCGCTCAAGGCCTTATGCAGCACGACCCCTTTTCTTGGCTTGTTCTTCCCAGCTCATTTAAGAATCTTGACGGCTTTGACAAGGCCGCGGAACTTTTTTACAGGACTTTCAACGAATGGCTTGAGGGCGTTTCAAAGGAAAAGCGAAGCCTTGTGGTGGAAACTTTGTTCAAGGTGATTACTGCGGGCGGAGCCAAGACCAACAGCGATTTGGGAAAAGACTGGCTCAAGCAAGGCGCGGCCATTTTAAAAGCCGCCAGCGAATTGGACAAGAAAACCCGGGACGAAATTTTTGAGCTGGCCCAAAATCTTTTTAACGTGGCCGCAAAAAATATCACGGAAAAGCGTCCGTGATATTAAGCACGAATTTAAGCGCCGCTGTTTTTTACAAAGAGGCTCCTTCGATTTCCGCCACCTTCGCGGCGTAAACGTTGGCGGCAAAAAACGCGTCGGCCAAACTCTTTCCTTTTTTAATTTCCGCGACGCAAACGCCTAGATGGGCGTCGCCGCAGCCGATGGTGTTGACGACTTTGGCTTTGACGCCATTGATTTTTTGTCCTAAATTTTTTTCCGCCTCAAAAATGTAGGCGCCATTTTTTCCTGTTGTCATAATCACGTCGTTTTTGGTGATTTTGGAAAGCGCGGCCGCGGCTTTGGGAATGTCGTCAAGGCCTGTAAGCGCGAAGGCTTCGTTTTGGTTCAAATGCAAAATGGGCTTTAGCTTGAATATTTTTTTTAGAAGGGATTTTTTTATATGCATGATTCGCGCGCTGGGGTCAAAGAAAATGTTTAGGGGCCTATTGTCTTTTTCCGCGGCCGCTTTTTGTTCCGCCAAAAAGTCAATCTCCGCTTCGGAAGTTTTTTCTTCCATTTCAAGGCCGCAAAAATAAACTGAGTCAACTTCGCTAAAATTTATTTTTTTGTAAAATTTTTTGTCAAAGACATATTCAGCCCTGTGGGCGCAAATAAAGGCGTGCTCGTTTTTGGCGTTCACCAAGCACCAGCAGGCGCCGTTTTCCTGGCCTTTCATTTTTGCAAAAACGGGAATCTTGTTTTTGCCCAATTCGGTTTCCACAAAATCCGCGTAAACGCCTTTTCCCACCGGCGAGCACAAAACAAAGGGGCTTTTTGCCTTTTGAAGCGCCTTGGCGACGTTGAAGGCGGTTCCGCCCAAAGACCATTTGGCGCCGTCCGTGTTCACGTCTTGGCCGGGGGCCGGAAAATTGGGAACTCTTATGATTATGTCAACGCAAGTTGAGCCTATGACCAATGTTTTTTTTGCGGATTTCATGGCCACATTATACAAAATTATTTGATAAAAATCAAATTTGGGTTTATACTATTTGTATGAACGATTCAACGATTATGGAAAGCTCTCCTGTGGGGGAGCACATTCAAGCCATCTCTGATCCCAACGCGGTTTCTTACTTGATGTTCAACAAGCAAAAAATCAAGCTTGTGGCAAAAATTACCATTGGCCGCGAAAGCGACAACAGCGTGGTCATTGAAAACAAGTTGGCCAGCCGTCATCATGCCTTGATTCAAAAAATCAAGGACGACTATTACCTTAAGGACGAAAATTCCACAAACGGAACTTTGCTGAACGGAAAGCGCATTCCGGCGGACAAGTACGTAAAGCTTAGCCGCGGCGACAAAATCACGATTGGTTCGGCCAATTTGGTTTTCGGTTAATCGTATCCGCGGCGCAGTTTCCTGTGAACCGGTCAAAAGTCCTTGACGAATTTCTTCTTCTCGCAAAGCATCAAAGGCTTCCGTCCAAAAAGAAAATTTTGGACGCGGCAAAAAGGGCTCTTTTTGTCTTGGACACGGAAGAGTCCTCTTACAGGGAGCGGATTCCCGGAACCGACGTTGCCGGCGGCCTTTTGGATTTTCGCGCTTTGGACGAAAGGAACGGCGCTAACGGCGCTTCGTCCGCGCTTGCAACGATAATTGTTCCCGACATTCACGCGCGGCCCGAATTTATTTACAACATTTTAAATTGCGATTTGTCAAAAATCGCCGCGCGTCTTGGCCTTGCAAAGGGCTCGCCGCTTGCGCTTAAGGGCGCCAAAGTGATTGACGCGCTTGAAGAAAATTCAATCCGCGTCATTTGCGTCGGCGACATCCTTCACGCCGAAGGAAGGGCGCGCGAGCGTTGGGCCGCTTCCTATTGCGCCTTTGAGGGCGGCGTTTATGATTCGCCTTCGATGCGCGAGGAAATGGCGGAAGGCTTGGCCGCGCTTTTGGCCGTCATGAAAGCCAAGTATTTGTGGCCCAAAAATTTCCACTGCCTAAAGGGAAATCATGAAAACATCGCCAACGAGCGCGGTGAAGGAAATTTTCCGTTTAGGAAATTCGCGAGCGAAGGGCAAATGGTTTTTGAATTTATGAAGGCCGTTTACGGAAAGGAAGTTTTGGACGCGGTTTACGAATTTGAAAAAGCGCTTCCGCTTTGCGCCTGCACCGGAAATTTTTTTGTAAGCCACGCCGAGCCGATGGATTTTTACAGCCGCGAAGATTTGGTCGCGGCCCCGCTTGACGAGAGAACTGTTTACGGCCTTACTTGGACGGCCAACGACGAGGCTCGGCTTGGCGGCGTGGATAAAATTTTAACGGCGCTTTGCAAGCCGCCTAAAGGTGTTGAGGCGCGCGCGATTGGCGGCCACCGGCCCGTTCCCGAAAATTACTTGGAGCGGCAGGGCGGCCTTTACGTTCAGATTCACAACCCAAAAAAGCAAAACATCGCGGTCGTCATGCCGGACAAGACATTCGACCCGAATGATGGTATAATGACAGTGGAGGAATAAAATGGCTGACACGCCTGATATGATTGGAAAATACAAAATTCAGGGACAGATAGCGCAGGGCGGAATGGGCGCGATTTACAAGTCCACCCATCCTGAATTAAAGCGGCCTGTCATCATAAAAAAGTTGATGACCAGAGGCTCGGCGATGGCAAAGGAGCGCTTTCTAAAGGAAGCCAAAATTCTTTTGGAAATGCAAAGCCCTTACATCGTCCACTTGTTCGACTATTTTACTGAAGGCGGAAGCCGCTACATTGTGGAAGAATTTGTGGAAGGCCTTTCTCTGGACAAGCTCATTCAAAAGCAGCAGTCCCTTTCTCCGCAAGTGGCCATGCTCATAATGCAGGACTGTCTTTACGGCTTGCGCTTTGCCCACAAAAAAAATGTTGTCCACCGGGACATAAAGCCGGGAAATGTTTTGCTTTCCCGCCGCGGCGAAATAAAGCTGACCGACTTTGGAATCGCAAGCGACGATTCTGACGACAGAACCACAAAGGACGGCGTGGTTTTGGGAACCCCCAGCTACATGCCCCCGGAACAGTTTAAAAACTCCAGCGGGGTTGACCAGCGCGCCGACATTTACGCGCTTGGCGTAATGCTTTACGAAATGGTCACGGGAACAAAGCCCTATACGGCGGAAAGCCAAGAGGAAATGTACGAAAAAGCGCGGCGGGGAAAATACGCAAGCCCCAGAAAGCTGGACAAGCAAATTCCTCCGGTCATATGCAAGCTGATAAAAAAAATGATGGCTCCAAAGGCTTCAAGGCGCTGCAAAAGCGTGGAGCAAATCATTAAGATTGTAAAAAAATATTTGAAGTCTTACGACGCTCACGCCATTCGCGTGGAACTGGCCAAAATGGTCATTTCGGCGCGCTCTATAAAAGAAAGCGCCTACAAAAAAAAGCGGGATATTTGGAAGGATTTTTTTGTCGCCCTTGTTCTTTGCGGAGCGGTCGCGGCTGGCGCTTGGTATTTATGGACGGAAGGCTGGATTCACAGAACAATCTTGCGCTCAATCTACACTCCGGTGACAATCGCAATCAAGTTGCCGCAAACCAGCGCTCCTGCAAGCCACATAAGCGCTCGGGCCTTGTTCTTTACCAACGGAAGCGAAATTGCGGAAGTTGAAAATTCCGCCCGCGTTTTTGCGGAAGGAAGCCCCAACAAAAAAGGCTTGTCCGCCGAAAGGCCGGCTTCAAAACTAAAAAGCTATTGCATCAAGCCGGTTTTCTTAAAGCCAGGAATGTATCGCGCGAAAGTCGCTGTGGGCTCATACGTTTGGTGGGAAAACTTCGAGGTGACAAAAGAAGAAAAGAACATCGACATAAATTTTTCCGCCGGAGAAAGCCGGCCTATAAAGCTGATTATGAGCGCCAGAGACGGAAAGAGCGGGGCGGATTTGTCGGGCAAGGCCGAATGCAGGGTTTTGTATAACAGCCGCTGGATTTCTTTGGAAGAAGTTCCCCGGGAAAAATTCAATTCCGCCGCGGTTTGGAAATTTAAGGCCAGCCTTGACGGTTACGAAGACGAGCTTTTTTCGCTTTTGATTGACTGGTATCAGGACACTGTTATGATTCGGGCGGAATTGTTCCCGCTGGAAAAATAAGGCCTTTTGCCAATAAAAAAAAGCGCGGCTTGTTTTCAAGCCGCGCTTTTTTTTGGGCCGCCTTGTCATTGCGGAGCGACAATTTTGTTCGCGCCGAAAAAGGACTGAGTCAAAGCCTTGAGCGGGGCGAGCCTTGACCAGTTCTATTTTGCCAAGGCGCTGTCAAGCTGCTTTGAAATCGCTTCCTTGTCAAGATGGGTTCCGATTATGCAAATCTTTATCATTCTGTCGCCAAGCTTTTCGTCCCAATTCTTTTTCATTTCAGGATCGCCGGCCAAGATTTTGTCCCGCTCGGCCTTGGGCGCTGTGGCAAGCCATTGGCCTGAATAGCCGGCCACAATTTGGCGGCCGGTCGTTTCCAAAACGTAAATCATGTCAGGCTCGTCGTCAAACCACATTATGCCTTTTGAGCGGATGATGTTCTTTGGCCAGGCGCTGGCAACCTTGTCCAGCTTTTGCCGGTCAAAGGGAATGCGGCGGTAGTAGATGAAACTTCCGATTCCGTATTCGTCTTCGTCGCTGCCGGAGTCGCCGTCATGCTTGTGCTCGTGGTGGTGATGCTCGTGGTCATGGTGATGTTCGTGATGATGCTCATGCTCGTCATGGTCGTCGTCATCATCGTCGTCGTGGTGATGGTGGCCATGCGCCTCTTCCTCGTCGTAGCCTTCTTCGTCGGCCTTGTTGAGTTCCGCCACCCAGCCCGCGCTTTCGTAAACTTTTTCAAAGTCAAACTCGTTTGTTCCCAAAATTTGCGAAAGGTCAACGGCGCACTTTGTCGTTTCGATTACCTTGGCGTTGGGCTGAAGCTTTTTGACCACGGCGCGAATCTTTTTAAGCTGCTCCTCGTTCACCAAGTCAACCTTGTTTATGACAAGGGTGTTGCAGAATTCGATTTGCTGAACCAAAAGGGATTCTATGTCCTCTTCGTCCATGTCTTTTTTTAGAAGCGCGTTTCCTTCGTCAAATTCAGTGGCCATTCGCATGGCGTCAACTACGCTCACCAAGTTGTCAATGTAGCCGCCTTCGACTTGCTCGATGGCTTGGGCTATTGGCATGGGCTCGCAAACGCCTGAAGCTTCAATCAATATGTAGTCGAACTTTCCTGTTTTGATGAGGTTTTCTATTTGCTGAACAAGGTCTGTCTTTAGCGTGCAGCAAATGCAGCCGTTTGTAAGGGGAACCAAGCTTGAGCTGTCGGTGATGTTGGCCTCTTTTGAAATGAGGGAAGCGTCAACGTTGACCTCGCCGATGTCGTTCACGATTACGGCCACCTTGTAGCCTTTTTGGTTGTTTAGAATGTAGTTGAGGAGCGTTGTCTTTCCCGCTCCCAAGTAACCCGCCAAAAGCGTGATTGGTGTTTTTTTCGCCATATTAGTCTCCTAAATTTATTCGTAAAAAGATTGTCCGGTCGAGCCGGACAATGACAGCCGTTCGCTATTGTCTGTCTTGATCCGACAATGACAGC
>CALDIB010000018.1 GCA_937902125.1 uncultured Treponema sp. | reverse complement strand
GAAGAATGTCAGCAAGAGCGTGCGAATGTGGCTTCCGTCAACATCGGCGTCGGCCATAATGATGATTTTGTGGTAGCGCAGCTTTTCGATGTTAAAGTCTTTTCCAAAGCCCGCTCCAAGGCTGGCGATTACAGGTTCCAACTTGTCGTTGTTCATAACTTTTTCAGGCCGGACTTTTTCCACGTTGAGCATTTTTCCCCAAAGAGGCAAGATGGCTTGAATCTTTGGGTCCCTTCCCTTTTTTGCCGAGCCGCCGGCCGAATCTCCCTCGACTATGTAAACTTCGCACATTTCCGGATCTTTGAGGGAACAGTCGGAAAGTTTTTCCGGCAATCCAAATCCGTCGGAAAGGGATTTTTTTCGGCTGGCGTCCTTGGCTTTTTTTGCCGCGATTCTGGCCGTGGCTTCGGCAAGGGCCTTGTCCAAAATGGCTTCCAAGACTTTTGGATTCTGCTCAAAGAAAAGGGTCAGCTTTTCTTTTACAAGAGCGTCAACAATAGTCCTTACTTCTGTGTTTCCAAGCTTTTCCTTTGTCTGGCCTTCAAACTCAGGCTCAGGAACTTTCATTGAAACCACAAGAACAATTCCCGAAAGAATGTCCTCTATGCGAAGCTTTTCTTCTTTGTCAGCCTTTTCAAGCCGTTTTTTGAATTTTTCATTAGAATCCAAAAATTTGTTGAGGACAAAATTTATGGCGTTCTTGAATCCGTCAAGGTGGGTTCCACCTTCGCGGGTGTTGATATCGTTTACATAAGTGTTTACGCTTGAAGAATATCCTGAATTGTACTGAAAGGCGCATTCGGTTATTACATTGTCTTTTTCGCCTGTGATGTAAATGGGATCCTCAGGCAAATAAAATTTTGAAGTCGTCTTTTGGTTCATTTCTTTGACATATTGAGTGATTCCGCCTTCAAATCTGTAAACCGCTTCTTTTGGCTCTTCAAGGCGCTCGTCTCTGAAAATGATTGTTATTCCGTTGTTCAAAAAGGCAAGTTCCCTAAGCCTCTTTGCCAAAACGTCAAAATTGTATGTGGTGGTTTCTTGAAAAATGTTTTTGTCGGCTTTCCAGCGGATTGTCGTTCCGTGGCGCTGGCTTTCTCCAATTTCCTCAACCTTGCTTGTGGGCTTTCCCACGCTGTATTTTTGTTGGTATTTCTTTCCGTCCCTTTCTACTATGGCTTCCATCCATGTTGAAAGCGCGTTGACGCAAGAAACTCCTACGCCGTGCAAACCGCCGGAAACCTTGTAGTTTGACTTGTCAAATTTTCCTCCGGCGTGAAGGCGGGTCAAAACCAATTCAAGGGCGCTTATGTGTTCCGTCGGATGCATGTCAACCGGAATTCCGCGGCCGTTGTCTTCAACGCGGCAAATGTCGTCTTTTTCAAGAGCCACAGTTATGGTGTCGCAAAAACCGGCCATGGCCTCATCGATGGAGTTGTCAACGACTTCGTAAACCAAGTGGTGAAGGCCGTTTGGTCCGGTGGAACCGATATACATTCCCGGTCTTTTGCGAACGGCTTCCAATCCTTTTAAAACTTGGATGTTGCCAGCTGAATAATTTTCGTTCATTTTTATATTCCTATAAAACTAATTTAAAATAGAAAAAAAGACAGTCTTTTTATTATACTAGTATTGAAAAAAAAAGTAAAGTCAGTTTATAATGGACGGACAAAGACATTCATAAAGGCGAATTATGAGCGAAAACAATTATAAAGAAATATGGATTGAGGCTTTTAGCCAGTTAAGAAAGCAATACAAGGAAAACGACAAAGAAAACGAATTTAACCTTTGGTTCAATCTTGAATATGTGGAAGACCAAGGAAACGAAATCACGGCCGCCGTCGCCAGCGACTTTATGCTGGCTTCAATGAAAGAAAGGGGAAATATTCAGACAATAAAAGACAAAATAAAAGAAATAAGCGGAATTGAAATTGAAATAAAATTTGTGGTCAAAAACACAAGCGTTTTAAAGGAAGAGCCTGCGGAAACAAAAAAACCGGCTCCAAAAAAACTAATAGAGGAAGAAGAGTTGAAGCCTCATCCGGATTTGAACGAATCTTTTACCTTTGACAGCTTTGTTCCCGGAGAAAACAATATGTATGCCTACCAAGCTTCCATGGCCGCCGCCAAAAATCCCGGAAACGCCTACAACCCCATTTTGCTTTACGGCGGAAGCGGTTTGGGAAAAACCCACTTGATGCAATCCATAGGAAACTACATTTACAAGTCCAAAAAAGGAAAGGTAAAAATAGCCTACATCAACACCGAGTCTTTGCTGAATGAGTTTACCGGCTCTTTAAAAAACAATTCCACCCAAAAATTCAAGAACAAATACAGAAATTTGGACGTTTTTTTGCTTGACGACATTTATTTTTTGCAAGGAAAGGAAGGTCTTCAGCAAGAAGTTTTCTATATTTTTGACGCAATCAACCAAAAAAAAGGCCAAATGGTCTTTACCTGCGACCGTCCCATAAACGAACTTAAGGACATAACAGAACGATTGCGCACTCGCTTTAACAACGGAATTAACATTGACATGCAGCCTCCAAATTATGAAACAAGAAAAGCCATTCTTTTAAAGAAACTTTCTTTAATGGACAGAACTTTAAGCGACGACATAATTGACTTTATTGCCGACAACATTGAAAGCGACGTTCGGGATTTGGAAGGAGCCTTGAAAAAAGTCGTTGGATACAGCGACTTTATGAACAAAGAGCTTACAATAGATGTTGCCAAAACTCTTTTGCAGGAAAACATAAGCTCAAATCTTGGCGGAAACATTTCAATAGACACTATTCAAAAAACTGTGGCTGACTATTACGGAATTTCAGTTTCTGAATTGAAAAGCAAAAAACAAAGCAAAAAAGTTGTTTTTCCCCGTCATGTGGCCATTTACATTTCCAGAAATCTTACGGAAATGTCCTTTACCGAAATAGGAAGCGAATTTGGAGGAAAAGACCATTCCACCATTATGAGCAGCTGCAAAAAAATTGAGGACAGGATAAAAACAGACTCAACTTTGGACAACGCCATTAAGATGATGGTAAAGGAAATAAAAGGAAAAAAGTGATTTTTTTTGAGTTTTGACGCTTGTTTTTAACGTTCTTTAAATTATATTAAATTTATAAATTTAATAATGATAATAATAAGGGGCGTTGAAGTGTTGAAAGGTTGAATAATTCCTTTTAATATAAAGAAATGGAAGTGTGAAAATTTAAGATTTTTTTCCACAAAATTTACACATTTCCACAATTTTAAAAGTTTTCCACAAATTTTGAGCCTCAAATTCCCTAAATTTAGGCAAAAAATTTAATTTTTTAAAAGTCTATGCAAAAATTAAAGATTATGCTATAATGGAATCCTTAAAAAATTATAAAAGTCCAAAAGGGAGGCTTGTAAAATGAAATTTCAGTTTGACCGCGACGCGATGATAAAAGAAGTGGCCATCGCCCAAGAAATCATCGCCAACAAAAGCCCGATTTCAATTCTTTCAAACGTTCTTTTGATTGCCGAAAACAACACTCTTACGATAAAGGCTTCGGATTCCACGGTTGACTACATAACAAGAATTCCCGTTGAAATTCAAGAAGAAGGTTCCACAACAATTTACTGCGACAAATTCATGAAAATCATTTCAAAGGCTCCCCAGGGACAAATTGAATTTGAGCAAAACGACATAACGGTGACAATCCGGCCTTTAAAGGGACGCTTCACCTTGAAGAGCATAGCCAGCGACAAGTTCCCTGAAATCAATTCTTTGGAAAACGGCTCTTACTTTGAGCTTCCTGCCAAAGAACTTAAGGAAATGATTCATCAGACTTCTTTTGCCGTTAGCGAAGACGGAAACCGCCACTTTATGATGGGCGTTCACTTTGAAAAGCAAAACGACAATTTGATTATGGTTGCCACCGACGGCCGCCGCCTTTCTTACGCGGAAAAAAATTTGGCCCAAGGAGTTCCTGACTTTCCGTCGGCCATTGTTCCCACAAAAATTTTGGACTGCGTTGTGAAGCACGCCGGCGACGAAGGAAACGTTTCTGTGGCCGTCATTGACAAAAAGATTTTCTTCAAGTTTGGAAACTATGAATTTTCTTCCCTTTTGTTGGAAGGAGAATTTCCCAACTACCGCCGCGTCATTCCCAACGATTTGGACAAGAGTTTCCAAGTTCAAAAATCAGATTTGCTTGAAGCCCTTGACCGCATAGGAATTTATGTTGACAAAACTTCTTTGCGAACGATTTTCAAATTGACTCCCGGAAAGTTGACGCTTTTTTCTCCGGAATTGGATTTGGGAAGCGCCGACGAAGAAATTCCCTGCGAATACAACGGCGAAGAAATGATGCTTGCCTTTAACTTCCGCTATGTGGAAGAGCCTCTCAAGTTGACGAGCGCCGAAAGAATAGCCTTTGATTTTAAAGACGCCAACAAGGCGGCCATCATGCGCACGGAGCCAAAGTCAGATTACTTCCATGTAATTATGACTATGAACTTGAACTAGTTTCTAGTTTTATTGAATGGCTTTTTTGTCGCTGTCATTTTATAATTTCCGCAACCTGCAAAACAGCAAGATTGATTTTGACTCAAAGGAAATTTATTTTGTTGGACAAAACGGCCAAGGCAAAAGCAACATTCTAGAATCCCTTTATTATTGCGCCTACGGAAATTCTTTTAGATGCCATAGCGACTCTGAAATTGTCCGGCGGGGCGAAAAAGATTTTTCAATCCGGGCCTTGTATCAAGAAAGCGGCGGCGGAACTAGAAGCGTCAATGTCATTTACAAAGACGGCAAAAAAACGATAGAAAAAAACGGAAAAAAAATTCGCGACAGAAAGGAATTGGTGAACACAATGCCCTGCATTCTTTTTTGCCACGACGACTTGCGCTTTGTGGAAGGGGAGCCCGGCGACCGCCGCTTTTTTTTGGACCAAAGCCTTTCCATGTATGATGTTCTTTACATCGACTTGATTCGCCGTTACAGGGCGGCTTTAAAAAACCGCAATGTCTTGATAAAAGAAAACAAGCGGGAAATGCTGGACGTTTATGACATTCAGCTGGCCCAAAACGGATTGGAAATTCAAAAAAAAAGAAAGAGCGCGGTTTTTAAATTCAATGAAATTTTTACAAGCTTGTATGAACAAGTGTCCGGCATAAGCGGAGTTACCATTGGCTACGAACCCAGTTGGAAAGAAGTCAAAGAGGGAGTTTCAAGCCGCCTTCCAAGTCAAAACGAAATTTTGGAATTGTTGCAAAGCAAAAGGGAAAGCGATTTTATAATGGGAACGACTTTAAGCGGCCCCCACCGCGACCGTTTGCGATATTTTTGGCAAGGAAAGCCTTTTGTTCCAATCGCCTCTATGGGCCAACGCCGCCTTATAGCGCTTTTGCTGCGGGTGAGCCAAGCGGTTTTTTATAGTCAAACCATAAGGGAAAAGCCCGTTCTTTTGATGGACGACGTCATGCTTGAGCTTGATCCTGACAAGAGGGAAAAATTGACAAGCCTTTTGCCGGAATACGAGCAGCTTTTTTGCACCTTTTTGCCCGGGGAGCCATACGAGCGATACAAGCGGACGACGACAAAAATATTTTTTATAGAAAACGGAGGCTGGAAAGAATGAGCGACGAATTTATCAGCGGCTCCCAAATGATAACGAAGGTTTTTAACAACATTTCAAACAGCGACATAGAAAGAAGCGACAAAATTCAAAGCGCGTGGAAAACGACGCTCCAAAAAATTTCGGGCAACGGCGAAAAGCTTGCCGCTCATTCTTTTGTGGTGGATTTGAAGAACGGAGTTTTATTGGTTGAAAGCGACCATCCCGGCTGGAACCAAATGCTTCAAATGAATAAAAAATTTATTCTTACCGGAATGAACCGATTGAGCGGCGGCGTTAAGATTGACACCTTGGCTTTTAGGGTAAAAGGAAGCGAAGCGTCTTTGTCCAACAGCGATGAGTTGGCCAAACGGGCCATGGAAAGATACGCCATAAAATTGGAAGAAGAAGAAAAACAGTTGGAAGAAATGGGCTATGCAAAGAAAAAAGCCGCCGCGGACGCAAGCGGCAAAGAAAGCCTTCCGCCGGAATTGAACGCCATTTTTGAGCGTTTGAAAAATTCTCCAAAAAAGATATGAAACTTGATTTAGGAAGGTTTATGAAAAATCAATAGTTGCCGCAATTTATATTTTGTTCGGAATTTTTTTTGTAGGATACCGCGCCTTTTATTTTTTGGGCCGCCCCTTGGAAACCCTTGTCTTTAAGGCGTTGGCCAGCCTTTGCTTTGTTCTTTTGGCCTTTTTCAATTATTTTAATTTTAAGAGCGTTGAAGTCGCTAACGGCGGCGGAATTGCCAAAGAAAGAAGTCCAAGCTTTAAAAGGTATTCGGTCAAAATAATTTTTGCTTTGTGTTTTTCCTTTGCGGCCGACATTCTTATAAAGAAAAATTTAGTGTCGGGAATTTTGGCTTTTTTTTTGGCTCAAATTTGTTTTTTCCTAGCTTTTTTGGAGTTTAAAAAAATAACGCTCCGCTACGCGCGTTGGTTTTTTGTGTCGCTTCGGCAATCATAATTTTTGAATGGTTCTGCCCCTTCTTCAACATAAAGGAGCTTATAGTTCCTCTTAGCCTTTACGCTTTTTTTGTTGTTGGCAGCGCGCTAAAATCCATTGACGCTCTTGGCCTGAAAAATAAATTTGCCCGCCTTGTCACTGTGGCCAGCATACTTTTTTTGATTTCCGACCTTTCGCTGCAGCTTTCAATTTCAAAAATATGCAGCCTTTCTTGGGGCGGGCGATCAAATTGCGAACAATTTTAGCAACGCGATTTATTATGTCGCGCAGTTCTTGTTCGCCAGTTCCCTTAGCAAAGACTTCATTGGCCGATAGGTTGACACAAGCGCGGATTTTGTCGATAATAAAAAAGTTATGATTCCAGTAATAATTGCGGTTCTTTTTTGTCTTGCCCTTATAGCCGTTTTGAGCGTTGTGGGCGGAAGAAAATCTGGAGGCGGCGGAAAAAGCGGAGGCCGGTCAAAGGGGTCTTCGCAAAAAAACCGCGCGCAAATTATTCGCGAATGCACAAAGAAACTTTCTCATGATCCATACAACACACAGGCGCTCTTGCCTTTGGCCGAGGTTTACTATAACGAAAATCTTTGGGACAAGGCGGTCAATCTTTATTCCACTCTTGTTGATTTGGCGGCGACGCATCAAGACGTCGATTCGGCCTTGGTTTGCCTTAGGCATGGAATTTGCTGCTTCAAGCTTAAAAGAATTCCAGAAGCGTTAAAAAGTTTGGTAGCCGTTTACAAGATTCAATCCGATAGCTTTGACGTGAACTATTATTTGGGACAAGCCTGCTATGCCAACAATGAATTTGAAAAGGCCATTCCCTGCTTTAAAAAAGCCTACACCATAAATCCAGAAGCCAGCGGAATAAGCCAGCCGCTTGGAATGGCCATGTATAAGGCAAAAAAATACCGCGACTGCATTCCTGTTTTGCGCAAGGCGTTGAATGAAAATCCCCAAGACAAAGAGGCCTTGTTCGCCATGGCCGATTCAATGCAAGAATGCGGCGCCGGCGACAAAGCGCTAAAAGTTTTTGTCCACCTGCGCCCCGATCCGGTTTACGGTCCCAGGTCTTGCTTGAGCGCGGGAATCATTCACGCGCGAATGGGGCAAAACGACGCGGCGGTTCAAGACTATGAAATTGGCCTAAAGCTTAAGGACATTCCGACAGAAACTTTTTTGGAGTTGAACTATCGTTTGGCGCAGTGCTATTTTTCTACCAACAAAATCGCGCAGGGCTTGCAATGCTTGACAACGATAAACAACACGGTTCCAAATTACAAAGACGTTTCGGCGCTAATCAGCCGCTACAAAGAGTTGAATCAAAATTCAAACTTGCAGCTTTACTTGACCAGCGGAACAAGCGACTTTGTTGTGTTGTGCCGAAATTTGGTGATAAAGTATTACGCGCATTCGTATGTAAAAATTTCCGATGTGGAAGTTCAGCAAGATTCTGTTGAAATTTTGTGCGAAGTTGAAACGCCAAAATGGGAAGACGTTGAGTTGTTCCGCTTTTACAAAACTACAGGCTCGGTGGGCGAATTGTTCATTCGCGACTTCCACGCGAAAATCAAGGACAAAAAAGTTGACAGAGGCTTTTGCTTTACGCCCGGAACTTTTAGCGAAGAGGCGCACAAGTATGTTGAAGGCCGCCCCATCGATTTGATAGAAAAAGCTCAGTTGATGCAGCTGCTCAAAAAAATCACGCTTAAATAAACGAAGCGCAGGGCCGTCGCTAGCGCCGCAAAACCACCAAGTTGCGCTCCCGGTCGTCGCCGCTATTTGTGTTCGTCAAAAATGGAACTTCAAGGGGAATTATTTTAAAGGCCTTTGGATTTTCAATGCCGGCGCTTTGGCCGCAATTTGAGCCGTCTTCTTTTTCTTCCGAATAATCCAGCGCTTCCATCTCTTCCAAAATCTTTTGCCGCTTTGCCTTGTATGCCGCAAGGATACCTTCCGGCCGCAAAATGGCCAAAAGGCTTTGAAGCATTTTTTTGTCCAGCGGCCTAAAGGCTCTGAAAGTTGCGATGTCTATGGAGGCGGCGGGCGTTTTTTCCAATTCCCAATTTTTTACTTGGACGTTCTTTAGGCCTAAAATAGCTGCGGCGTTTTCCAAAAAAGCGCAGCGCTTTGACATTCGCTCGATTAGCAAAAAATTAAATTCAGGAAGCGCCGCCGCCAAGGGGATTCCCGGAAGCCCGCCGCCACTTCCGATGTCGGCTATGAAAACATTTTCTTGTCCTAAAAGCGCCGCCTTTTTGTTGGCCAACGCCTTGATTTGCCAAAAGGCTGACAGGCTGTCCAAGATGTGGCGGACTATAATTTCTTCACGGTCGTTTGTGTTCACAAGATTGTAGGCGGAATTGAACAAAAGCAATTCATTTATGTAAGATTCCATCAAGGGAACAAGGCGGTGGATTTCTGTTTGGGGAAAATTTAATTTTTGCAAGCCTTGGGCAAGTTTCATCTAACGTTTCCAATGTCCAAAAGCAAGTCGCCTACAAGTCCTTCTTGCATTGCCTTTAGCGTGACCAAATTGCCCACGCGGGAAGCCGTCAATGTTTGCGACGCGCAAAATTTGCTTAAAGGCGTTGGGCATTCTTTGCTTTGGGAAAGGCTTGGCGTTACGGTGTAAACTGTCTTTGAATTTTGTGTGCCGCTTGCCTTGAACAAAAGGTAAAAGGTTTCTGTAAGGCTTTGGTTTTCAAAAAAGCAGCGGGCGTCGCCGGTAAGCAAAAAGCTTCCGTCGCTTTCAAGGTCGCTAAAATAAACTTGAACGCAATTGGAAAGAATGTCGTTGGCGTTTACGGCGAAGCGTAAAATTTTTGGCGGAAGCGCGGAAGGCTTTGTTCCTGTGGCGGCGGCCGTCAAGGACGAGCCTTGGGCTTTTTTTATTTCTTCCAATTCGGAAAGTATTTTCTTTAAAAGAATTTGATTGTCGGCCGCCCCGCTTGAGGAGGCGCTTCTGTTGAACGAAGAATAGCCCAGAAGCGACGACACGCTTGAAATTGAGCCCCGCTGGGCCAGTTGAACCAAGTCTTGGGCGGTCAAGTTGGAAAAGTCGGAAACTCCGCCGTCCAAAAGGGAATTTTCCAAGTCGGCGGAAGCGGCGCTTTTTTTGCCTTGGCTTTCTTGATTTTGCTTTTGCTGGCTTGAATTTTCGTTTTGGCTTGTCCAGCGCTTTCCGGGCGTGTAAAAGGAGCTTCCGGTCACAGGCGCGGAAATCCACGGCATTGACGGCATCGAAACTCCGGGAGCGCCGCTTGTTATGGGCTGAACCGACTGCAAGCCGCCTTGACTTGCGGGCGCCGTTGGAGCTGTGGGCGCGGCGGGCGCTTGCGGGGCTGTTTGCGAAAAGCCGTTCAATTGAGCGAGGCAAAGAAGGGCGGCCGCCGCGCCTTTTGCCAAAAGAGCTTTACATGTTGGCAAGGCTTTCCTCCACGTATTCCAGTCGCTGCTGCAATTGAGCGATTGTCTTGGTCAGCCGCTTGGCTTCTTTTTCAAGCTTTGTCTTTGGGTCGTCGTCAAAAGAGGCGCGGGATTTTTGCTTCATCATCGCGCTTACGGTTACGGGGCTTGTTCCCGAAAGCAATTGCTGTTCGGCGGCGGCGCGGTCGTCGGCCTTTTTTATGGAGCTTACAAGTTTCATGTTGTCAAAGCCGATGGCGGGATTGACCTGGACGGTTCCCACCCTCTTTAGGTCGCGAACACTGTTGCGGGGCAAGCACAAAATTCTGTCAACATAATCTTCGTAGCGAATGTTGGCTTCTTCGCAAAGGGTGTGGGCTTTTATTAAAAGGCGGCCAAATTCCGCCATAAGCTTTCCGTTGGGCTCCAAGTATTCGGAGCGAATTTTTTTTGTAAGCTCTTCCAGTTCCGGCGAAACGGAAATGTCAATTTTGTAAAAGCCCTTTTCTTCCGCAGTTTTAAGCAATTCTTGGAAGCGCGCCCAAAAAGCCGCCGTGTGGGTTTTTGCGTTGGGCATGTATTCCGCGCCGTAAAGGGCCAGTTGCTCTTCCGCGATAAGGTGATGGGTGTATTCGTGGACGGCTGTGTAAACCAATTCCGCGTCCGTCTTGAAATTTTTATTGTGAAGAATTATCTCATGTGTGTCGGGCTTGTAAAGGCCGTTGACGCGGGTTGACTGCTTTCCGCTTTGTGTTACGGTAAAATCCAACTTTGTTTCGTGGATTTGCAAAAGCATCTCTTTGATTTTTGCGTTGTCCATAAGGACATTATACCAAACCAAGCGCCTTTTTGCTAGACCTTTGGACGGGGCAATTCGGGGTGACAGGCGCTTTGCGTTTTGTTTTAAAAAGCGCTATTATTTGGGCATGAAGCAGTCCAGCGCCAAAATATTGTTGGTTTTTGTGTTCGCCGCTCGGGGAACGTCCTTTTTGTTTTCCAAAAACCTTTTGGCCACAATGTCGCCCTCCAGCGTTTTGGCGGTTCGCTTTTTGTTGTCCTTTTTGATTTTGAGCCTGATTTTCTTTAGGAGAATGCTTAAGGTTGACAAGGCGGCTCTTTTGGGCGGCGTAAAATTGGGAGCGCTTTACACCCTCTGCATGCTTTGCGAAATGTACGGCTTAAAAACCATCGACACTGGCGTAAGTTCCCTTGTGGAAAACATGGCCATAATTTTTGTTCCTATTTTCGCCGCCGCCATAGCAAGGACGCTTCCAAAGGCAAAGACAATTTTTTGCGCCCTCTTGGCCTTGTGCGGAGTGGCGCTTCTTTCATTGACGCAAATAAAAAAAGAAAGCGGCGGCTTTGGAATGTTCTTGATTGTGGCGGCCGCGGTCACTTACGCCTTTTGCATTTTGGCCACGGAAAAATATTCAAAGGACTGCGACCCGGTGGCCGTTGGCATAATTCAGCTTGGAACGATGGGGCTTTTGAGCCTTTTGTTTTCTTTGGCCGTTCAAAGCTTTGCCTTGCCGCCCGGCCGCTCCGAATGGTTTTGGCTTCTTTTGCTGGTTCTTTTGTGCAGCTGCTTTGGCTTCACTTTTCAGCCTGTGGGCCAAAAATATGTTTCCGCCGAAAGCGCCGCGGTTCTTACAGCCGTAAATCCCCTGACTGCCGCCATAATGGGCTTTGTGGCCGCCGGCGAAGAAATAAGCCTCAAAAAGCTGGCCGGCTGCGCCATAATCCTGGCCGCCCTCTTGCTTTACAACATAAAAGCGCCCCAAGAGACGCGGCAAATCCGCTCGATTGCCAGCCCGCGAGAGCGGGCAGTGAAATGCGATTCCTATAGCAAAACGGAGCCCGCTCCGTAAAAAACCCTATAAATCTTTAAAGTCCAATCACGAGCGGCTATTGAGGGCACCTCGAAAAACTCGCCTTCGGCGATTTTTCGAAAGTGCCGGCGAGTTCTAAGTCGCTATAATAGCGCGACTTAGAACATCGCATTTTCAAAGTTACCTCGAAAAACTGAAGTTTTTCGAGGTCCCCTTGACTAACTTTAAAAATTTATGATATATTTAACAACTACTAATTAGAATATTATTTTATAGGAGATATATGCCATGTTGAGGACATATCAGCCGAGCAGAATTAAGCGCAATAGAAAATTTGGTTTTCGCGCGAGAATGGCCACAAAAGGCGGCCGCAAGGTTTTGGCCCGCCGCCGCGCCAAGGGACGCCACAAGCTTTCTGTTTGCGACGAGCACAAGAAGTATTAATTTTTAGCCGGAATTGCCTATGGAAACAGATTCGCTTCAGGGCGGAAAATTTAGGCGCGAAGAGCGGATAAAAAATCCCGTCGAGATAAAGAATCTGTTTAAAAATGGCGGCAGGGAAGGGGTTAAAGGGGCCAAGATTTTTTTTGCCAAAAACGAGCTTGGCTTTAACAGAATCGCATTTCCTTTGCCGCGCGGTTACGGAAACGCCGTTCAAAGAAACGCTTCCAAGCGCTACAGTCGCGAAGCATACCGATATTACAAAACATTCCTGAACACCGGATACGACATTCTGCTTTTAGTTTATCCCGGAAACGATTCGTTCAACTCAAGGTGTGTTCAATTTCGAACATTATGCAAAAAGGCAGGACTGATAAAAGATGAACAAACTTTTTAAAAAGTTTTTCTGCGCCGGCATTCGGCTTTATCAAGTCACAATTTCTCCGCTTTTAGGGCCGTGTTGCCGCTATTATCCGTCGTGTTCCCATTACGCGATGGAAGCGATAGAAAAATACGGCGCCAGGCGGGGTTTGTCCATGTCTTTCGCAAGAATTCTTCGCTGCAACCCGCTTTGCAAAGGCGGCTTTGACCCTGTTCCGTGATTCATAGGCCATTCTATTTTTGGAGAAAAGAATGGACAAAAACACCATTATGGCCGTGGTTCTTTCGGCCTTGGTCTTGATTGGCTACACAATCGTTCAGGTGAAGTTTTTTCCCAAGCCGGAACAGTCGCAAACTGTTGAACAAACGGCCGCCCCAAGCGCCTTGCCTGAGGAAGGCGGACAAAATTCCAACGCGGAAGTTCAGTCCTTTGTTCAGGCGGAAGAAGGAAACGAGCCTGTCTTGACCGAACAAAAATACTTTGTTCAAACTGACAAGGTTCGCGTCGTCTTTACCAACAGGGGCGGCGACATTGTGGGCTACGAATTGTTGGACCACAAGGACAACAAAACCGGCCGCGGCGTGGAAATGGCCGAAAACATCAGCGCCGTCAACCGCGCCTTCGCGCTCAACTTTGGCGGAACGGACGGCAGCCTTGTTAACGACTTGTTCGCCGTCAAGGAATTTCCGGAAGAAAACGGCGAAAAGAAAATCGCCTTTGCCAAAAAGTATTCCGACTTTACTTTGGTAAAGCAATACACGTTCAAAGACGGCGAATACATGTTCAAGATGAACGTTGTGGTGGACGGCGGCGAAAATTTCACGGCCTTGGATTTTTCGGCCAAGGACGGGGGAAACGCTTCTTACACTTTAAGAACTTCGCCGCAGGTTGGCCCGGAATTCAATCCAAAAGTTGACCGCTACGAAAGCCGAACCTTCATAGCCTTGAACGAAGGAAAGGGCAAGCGCGTCCGCCTTGGAAGCAATCAGTATAAAGAATACAACAAGCCTTTCCAAATTGCCGGAATCGGCGGAAAGTATTTTTGCGAGTTGGTAGTTCCCGCCCAGGAAGGAAATTTCCAAGGGGCTTGGTATTCAACTTCAGCCGCCGCCCAAAAGACAATGAGCGACGCGCAGGCCTTTTTGGTCAGAAAGCCCACGACGCAAAAGCAAACCAACGACGTTTATTATGTTTACGTCGGCCCCCGCAACGAAAAAGAATTGAGAAAATATTCCGTAGCGGAAAACAACGCTTGGAAATTAAGCGGCTATCGTTTGACCGAAGCCTTGGAATCCAGCGGCTGGCTTGGCTGGCTTGAAACGATTCTTAAATGGATAATGGAAGCGCTTTACAAGTTGGTTCACAACTGGGGAGTGAGCATCATCTTGATGACAATCATTCTAAAAATCGCGCTCTTCCCTCTTACGATGAAGTCTTCCATGGGCACTCTCAAGATGCAGGAAATGCAGCCAAAGCTTACGGCCATTCAAAACAAGTACAAGGACAACCCGCAAATGATGCAGGCCGAAACCGCCAAGGTCTACCAAGCCGCCGGCTACAATCCCATGAGCGGCTGCCTTCCCATGGTTTTCCAAATGCTCTGCTTATTCGCCATGTACAACTTGTTCAACAATTATTTTGAATTCCGAGGCGCCAGTTTCATTAAAGGTTGGATTGACGACTTGAGCGACGGCGACAGCGTTTGCCAGCTCAAGGCTTTCATTCCGTTGATTGGAAACCACATCCGCGTTTTGCCGATAATTTATTTGGTTTCACAGCTGCTCTACGGAAAAATTACGCAAATGGGCGGAACCTTGCAAAGCGCGCAAAGTTCGGGACAGATGAAGTTTATGACTTACGGATTGCCTTTGATTTTCTTCTTCTTGTTCTACAACGCGCCCAGCGGATTGATTTTGTTCTGGACAATAAGCAACATCATTCAAATGATTCAGCAGTTGATTATCAACAAGACAAAGGCCAACGCCACAAAGCCTGCCGCGACGACCGTTAAGGCCGTTCCCCATGGCAAAAAAAGAAAATAATATTTTGGGAGAAATATATGACATACGAGTACGAAGGAAAAACAGAAAAGGAAGCGATTGAAAAAGCCGCCCAGGAATTGGGATTGGAGCGCGACCAGTTTGACGTTGAGATTCTTGAAACGCAAAAGAATTCTTTGTTCAAAAAAGGATTTGTGAAAATTCGCGTTCACACCGAAGGAAACACTCCGGTGGCCAAGAACGATTACGCCGCCGAGTCCAGCGCGCCAAGAACGCGGGTTGCCAACCCGATTCCCCAGGACGAGTTTGAGCAAAAGCTCATTTCTTTTGTGACCGAAGTGATTCAGAAAATGGGTTACGAAGTCAAGGTTGAAATAATGTTCCGCGAGGAGCGAAAGATTGGAATCAAGTTGCAGTCTGAAAGCTCTTCCATCTTGATTGGCCGCAAGGGAAAGAACCTTGACGCCTTGCAGCTTTTGATGAACGTTTACGCCGGCCACCTTGGCCGCGAAGACTTGCGGGTCATTTTGGACACAGAAAACTACCGCATTCGCCGCGAGGAATCTTTGGTTCGCTTGGCCTACACAACGGCCGACAAGGTTCGCTCTTACAGAAAGTCGATTTTGCTTGAGCCAATGAATCCCTTTGAGCGCCGCTTGATTCACACCACTTTGAACGACATTCCTGACATTGAAACCAAATCCGAGGGCGATGGTTTATATAAGCAGGTGCGCGTTCTTTACAAGGGCGTCATTTAAGCGCCGGTGTTGTCAAAAGATTGCCCGGTCAAGCCGGGCAATGACACATGATGTCATGTTCGGGCTTGACCCGGACATCTTTTTGAAAGGTAGGAACTAAGCTGTGCTAAAAAAAATATCTGTCGTCCTTGCGTTTTGCGCGCTTGCATTTTGCGGGGCCGCGGCCGCGCAGACTGACAGCGAGCGTTTGGAAGCCGAAAAAAATTCCCAAAGCCGCGAGCTTGTCGCCGGCCAAAAGGAATTGAGTCTGCTTCCGCCAACGGAATTTTCCGCCGCCATTGGAGAATACGTTTTGGGCGCGTTGTCTGAAAAAAGCGGCCACGCGCTGGAAAAGGCCTACATCGTTCCAAAAGAAAAATTTCGCGAAGGTTTTTCTATCCAAGACGCCGGCGTTTTGATGCGTTCCATTGGCAAGATGCGGGGAATGTTGTATTACAGCAGGAGCGACAAGGACTGGGGCGTTTTATACAGTTCGGCATGCAGAACCGAAGGCCCCAAAAGCCAAACGGCTTTGCCGGACTTGACGGAAGGAAGCGCCGACCAAAAGACGCTTTACGCCTTTATGGACGACCACACTTTTGGAAAGGGCCAGTATAAAATAACTTACAGGCAAACTGAAAGGCAGCTTGTGATGTTCATGGAAAATGTGAGCGCTCTTTGTTACGGGCCTTTCAAGGCCGTGCAGCCGGGCGGCTTTAAGATTTGCGCCAGCGTTATTGACCAAGGCGACCATTTTTTGGTTTACATGTGCGACAGCGCGGAGTTTAAAATCGTCAGCGCCCTAAAAAAGCGCTTGAACAATTCATTTGAGGCGCGGCTTGAGGCCATTTGCCTTTGGTTTGTCAAAATGGGAAATTAGGAGGCTTTAGAATGAAAGCTTTTTATAAAAAGAATTTTATCGCGCTGGCTTTTGCCGCGATTTTTGTCGCGAGCGGCTGCGCTCAGAACAACAAAATGGAGAAGAAAACTATGGACGCTCTTAAAGGAAAGGAAGGCGTTTTTGCCGTTCTTAAATTGCCAAAAGGCGAGGTTGCCCTTGAATTGTATTACAAGGACACGCCGCTTACCGTGACTAACTTTGTGGGCTTGGCCGAAGGAACGATGGACGCCGCCAAGGGAAAGCCTTTTTACGACGGACTTAAATTCCACCGCGTAATCAGCAAGGCCAACGGCGACGACCAGGACTTTATGATTCAGGGCGGAGACCCGGAGGGAACCGGACGCGGCGGCCCCGGCTACAGATTCGCCGACGAGATTGTTTCAAAATACACGTTTGAAAAGAAGGGCGTTTTGGCGATGGCCAACGCCGGTCCCGGAACAAACGGAAGCCAGTTTTTTATCACTGTGGTGCCCACAACTTGGCTTAACGGAAAGCACACGATTTTTGGAAAGGTTGTCAGCGGCCAGGATGTCGTTGACAAGACCTTGCAGGGCGACGTGATTGAAAAAGTCACGATTGTCCGCCAGGGAAGCGACGCCGAAGCCTTTAAGGCAAGCCAAGCCGACTTTGACGCCTTGAACAAGACCGCCGTGGAAAAGGCGCGGGAGGCCAAGGCCAAGCAGTACGAAAGCCAAATCAAGTTGATTGAGAAAAAGTGGCCGGGCTGCCAAAAGGACGAGAACGGCATTTACTACACAGTCACCAAGGAAGGAAAGGGCGACGTTTGCGGCGGCGGAAAGAACGTCGCCGTCCACTACAAGGGCTTTTTGCTTGACGGAAGCGTCTTTGACCAGTCTGCCGGTCGCGGACCCTTGGAGTTCGCCACCGCCGGCGGCCAGATGATTCCGGGCTTTGACATTATGGTTCAGCAGATGAAGGTTGGCGAAAAGCGCACGATTCTTTTGCCGCCGGACTTGCACTACGGCGAGCGCGGATATCCGGGAGTGATTCCGCCGATGTCATACATTGGCTTTGACATTGAACTGTTGAGCGCAAAATAGTATAATTTGAAAAATGTGTCATTGCCCGACGCGATCGGGCAATCTTTTGACAAAAAGATTATCCGGTCAAGCCGGATAATGACATGGTTGGCGGCGGCTTTTGGGCTTGCCGCCAATTTTTGGGCGGGAGACTTTTATGGACCAAGCGCAAAGACAGCAGTTTTTTACTTCTTTCAGCGAAAGAGTGAACGACATAGTTGTTGAAACAAAGATGGCGGAGCTTGTGGCTCCCGCCAGAACTTTTAGCGAGATGAATTTGTTTCCCCAAGCCAAGCAGTCGCTCTGGGGGCTGATAGTCG
This sequence comes from uncultured Treponema sp., assembly GCA_937902125.1. GTDB lineage: Bacteria > Spirochaetota > Spirochaetia > Treponematales > Treponemataceae > Treponema_D. Next base: position 6,829 of record CALDIB010000018.1, on the reverse strand, counting down.
TTTGCTCACGCAGCCTTTATTTTTATGTTCCTTCTACGGAACAAGCCTTGATGTCAATGATAAGCGCCGGCTCAAGCTCAAAAAATGTTGAGGAGCAGATTTTTTGCTTCAACAACATTGACGGCTTGCAGTTCAAGGCGCCTAAAAAGAGGCTGCTTAAATTTTTTGGCCCGGAAAAAATCGAATTTACTTTTATCAAAGACGGCCATGAAATTGACGGCGTTTTTTGCGTTGACAAAAATGGCCAGCAGTTGTTGGACAGCATGCTAAAAGCCTACCGCGCGTAACTTAAATACAAAGCGCTTGTAAGGGCAGCCGCAATCGCGGACGATAAAAAAGCGCGACGAAAGTTTTAAAACAAATCAAGCGATAAAAATATTGGAATACGGCGCGAAGGAGTCGGTCGGGCAGCGGAAACACTCATTTTGCGCCTGCCGCGATAGCGGCAGACGTATAAAGTTTCAAGGCGCAAAATGAGTGTAGCGACGATATCTAGCGGTTTCGCTGAACGAATCGGCGACTGGGAGCCGTAATTTTTAGTATTTTATTCCGCTGGGAGCGTTTTTTTTGTTGTCTACACATTTGGCTGATCTTACAATTCTGTGCAAAGTCGTTGACAATTTTGGCGACATAGGCTTTGTCTACAGGCTGTCAAAAAATCTTGTTCAGTTGAATCCTTTTCGCGAAATAAGAATCGCCGTTGACAATTTGGCGGCCTTTAACAAAATCGAGTCCAGGGTTGACCCGGCTTTGGCGGAGCAGGTTTTGGAAGTCGCCTGCGCGGATTCTTTGCAAGACCAAGAAGGCGCGGACAAGGCGGGGAAGGAAGGCAAGCCCAAGACTGCGGCCGAAATAGAAAGCGAAAGCAAGCCTAAAAGCGCGGGCCGCCTGCGAATCTTTGTCGCGACAAACGCCGCTGTTTGCGCGCGCGAATGGACAAAAAAGCCTGCCCGCGTGATTTTGGAATGCTTTCAGTGCGGCCGCCCCGACTGGCTGGAAGAAATATTGTTCCCGACAAAAAACGATGGCAAAACCAAGACTGCGGAGGCGAGCGGGGATTCTTTGCAAGACCAAGAAGGCGAGGACAAGGCGGGGAACGAAAGCAAGCCTAAAAGCGCGGGCCGCCTGCGAATCTTTGACGCGACCAACGCCGCCGTTTGCGCGCGCGAGTGGACAAAAAAGCCCGCACGAGTGATTTTGGAATGCTTTCAGTGCGGCCGCCCTGACTGGCTGGAAGCGCTGCTGTTTGACGGTGTGACGCGCGCCCTAATCATTAACATAGATTATCTGACGGCGGAAGACTACGCCGAAGAATTCCACCGCCTAAAAAGCGGCACGCGAAGCCCCCTTGTTCGCAAAGTGAACTTTATGCCGGGCTTTACCGCAAAGACCGGCGGCCTGATATTGGACGCGGCGGCGACCAACAATTGTTCGCAAGCCAAAGATTGCGCGGGTCAGGTCGGAATTGTTGGCAAGACCTTAACCGCGGGCGCTGCTGAGACTGCTTCCAAGCCCAAGAACGCGCCGGCCACTGAAAATGGATTCATAACTAAAACTGCCGGGCCGCAAATTCTGATGTTCAGCTATCCCAAAAACTTTGCCCCGATAATCCGCGCGATATTGCGCTGGAACAAGGCCGCGCAAGTAAACTTGGCCCAGGGCGCCGGAAAGGAAAGCTTTTTGGCGGCAAATGAAAACTGTTTGCAAGACCAAAATGCGGCGACGCAAAACGAGGGCAAGCCCAAGATTGCTGGCGTGGACGAAAAATGTTTTAAAAACAAAAACGCGGGCGGCCTCTTTGTCCGCGAGCTTCCCTTTCTTTCGCAAGAGGAATGGGACAAAAACCTTTACGCGCAGGACATTCTTTTTGTTCGCGGAGAGGATTCCCTTAGCCGCGCCTGCCTTAGCGGAAAGCCCTTTGTCTGGCAGGCTTACTTGCAGGACGACAACTACCAGCTGGTAAAAGTCCGCGCCCTTTTGGAGCGGATGCGGCCCCACTTTGACGCCGGCGACTTTGCCGCGCTGGAAAGCTTTTGGCTTTTGTACAACGGCGCGGACGATGATTGCGGGCAAGGCCAAGATGCGGGCCAAGACGCTGGCGCGGCGATGGAAGAAGCCTGTTATGGGTTTTTGGAACGTTCCGACAAAATGAAAGCCGGCTTTGAGGCCTTTGCGAGAAGCTTGTTTGAGCTGGGGAACTTTGCAGAGAAGCTGGACGAGTTTGTAAACTCGCAAGAACTTTAAAAAAATAGAACAAATCGCAAGTTCTACTTGCATTTTGTTCTACTTTGCTTTATAATTTAACTATGGTTCAGATAAAACGGCTTTCAGAAGCGGAATTAAGGCGCTGCGCGGACTATTTTCCTGTTGTCACAGTTTTGGGACCCCGCCAGTCTGGAAAGACGACGCTTGTAAAATCATTTTTCAAGGACTACTCCTATATAAATCTTGAGGACCCTGAGTTTTACAACCTCGCCAAGAATGATGCGAACGCATTTTTTAGCATGATAAAAGGTCCGGCCATTATAGATGAAGTTCAACGCATACCTGAACTTTTAAATAAGATTCAAATAATCGTTGATGAAAAAAAAGCGAACGCCCAGTTCATTCTGACAGGAAGCTTTCAGCAGGGGTTAAAATCGGCAATTTCCCAATCTCTTGCAGGAAGAACCGCAATAATCAACCTTCTTCCGTTTTCCATTCAGGAGTTAAAATCCGCAAACATGGATTTTTCAAAAGACGAGTATTTGTATCAGGGATTTATGCCCCGCCTTTATGCGGAAGGCCAGCCAGCGGATTTGCTTTACCGCTCATATTTCCAAACTTATGTCGAGCGCGACGTGCAGACGCTTTTAAATGTAAAGAACAGGGCCCTATTTGAAAAGTTCCTTCATCTTCTTGCAGGCCGTATTGGACAGGTTGTTAATTATGAATCCCTTGCCAATGACGCTGGAGTTTCAAGGACGACGGTTGAGCAATGGATTTCTGTCTTGGAATCTTCTTTCATTATTTTTAAGCTTGAGCCATATTTTGAAAACTATACAAAGCGACTTATAAAATCGCCCAAAATTTATTTTTATGAGCCGGGTCTTGCTTCATATCTTTTGGGAATAAAAAATCCTGACCAGGTTTCCCGCGACCCGCTTGTGGGAAATCTGTTTGAGAATATGGTCATGCTCGAAATCTTAAAAAGCCAGTTCAATAAGGGAATGGAAAAAAGCCTGTATTATTTTAGAGACAGCAAGGGCTTTGAAATTGATTTGATAATTGCGGACGGAAGGAAAATCATTCCTGTGGAAATAAAGTCAGCCTCAACATACAACAAAGAGTTCGCTAAAAATCTGAAAAAGATGAGCGCGTTCGCTCCAAACGCATTTTCTCCAACAGTTGTGTACAGCGGAGATTTGGAGTTTGAATCTGACGGAGTGAAATATATGAATTACAAAAACTGCGGAAATCTGGTTTAGAGGCAAAACAGGGAACTTTGCAGAGAGGCTGGACGAGTTTGTAAGCGAGTGGGCGAATTAGGAGACTATAAATTTATTTGAACTAGCGCTATAATAAGCTGGTTATGGCAAAGCAAAAAAAACCATACGAAATAGATTTTGAAGAGTATATTCGCCACACGGACGCAAGCAAAAAAGAAAAGACGCTGGCTTGGTCTACAGCCATCGGTTTGCAGCAAGTGGATGGACTTACTCCGTCTTCGTATTTGTATGAAACCGCAAGACGCAATATCGAAGGCGACATTTCTTTTGACGAAGCAAAAAGACTTGTCGATTCATATTATAAAAAAAAGACTGCGAGAAATACAGATGAAGACGAACGAACGGAAGAAGCCGATAAAGTAGCTAGCCGAATCGCTCAAATTCTAAGCCAACCGTCTTTTACTTTTGCCCCCTCGCAACTTATCGCCATTCATAAAGAACTCTTTAAAGGCTTATTTAAATTTGCCGGAAAGATTCGGGATTATGACATTACAAAAAGAGAATGGGTTTTAAATGGCGACACAGTTATGTATGGAGCGGCGTACGAATTAAAAGACGCGCTTAATTATGATTTTGAGCGGGAAAGAGGCTTTAATTATACTGGCATTTCGGATGATGAGAAGATAAAGCATATATCGTTCTTTGTTTCCCGCTTGTGGCAGATTCATCCGTTTGGCGAAGGAAATACAAGGACAACGGCCGTTTTTGTAATTAAGTATTTGCGTTCCATAGGCTTTAAAGCAGACAACGACAGCTTTGCCCAAAACTCTTGGTATTTTAGGAACGCGCTGGTTCGCGCAAACTACACAAATGTCGAAAAGGGAATACAGGAAAAGCCCATATATTTGGAACGATTCTTTAGAAACCTTTTGCTCAATGAGCGCAACGAATTGAAAAACCGATTCACTCATATTGATTATGACGAGTACATGAAAAAAAGTTCGGAGAAAGGGTTCGGAGAAAAACAAAAAGGTTCGGAGAAAACTTCGGAGAAAATTCTTTCCTTGTTAGGAAAAGATCCAAAACTTTCTGCAAAAAAAATATCAGAATTGATTGGCATTTCAAGCCGAGCAGTGGAAAAACAACTAGCGTCTCTTGTACAAAAAGGTCTTTTAAAGCGTGAAGGTTCGCCCAAAGGCGGCCATTGGGAAGTGTTGGAAACAAAATAAAAACGGCAGACGGCAAAAGCCGCCTGCCGAAAGAATTATGCCGCGATTGTGATTGCTTTGCTAATGGCGGTGACAGGAGACTTTAGCTCTTTGTCGCCGGAACAATAGCGAGTCCGCAATACAATGCAATAAGCGGATTCGGTCAAATCGTCGGGAACGTAAAATTCCAGGGACTTTGGCTTGTTGGCGCTGATAGTTTCCGGGCTTACAGCCGTCCACCTTGTTTCGTCAAGGCAAACCGTTCCGTCGGCTTCCAAAGGAGCGAACCAAATGCCGGAACTTTGGCCAAAAACTTTAAGACGCGTGCCTATGATTTTGACTCCCTTTCCCTTCATCAAAACGCGGTCTTCGTTTTGGTTGAAGGTGTTGATGATTCTGTCAAAGACCGGATTGGAATCCGCGATGACGACTTTGTCAACCTTAAGGTTGTCAACGGCCTCTTGCGCGGCGGCGCTGGGCGTAAAGCAAATCTTAAAGCCGGGAATGCTGGACTCGCTGGGGTTTTCTCCTGTGACGGTTCCAGCCACTCCGATGTACATTGTTCCAATTCCAAGAACGTCAACAGCGTTGCCGTTTTGACAGGCTCTAATCATTTCTTTTCCAAGAAGGTTGGCCACATGCTGAACCATGTAAGGGCTTACGCCCTCGTTTTTTTCGGAAATCGATGCGATTAAGTTTTCAAGAGTTACAGTGTTTCTTGTAACACGTCCTATAAATGAATTTTCATCAGTCTTGAACTGATTTTTTCGCAGAGTAACGCTAAGGATGCTATCTGCATTTTTAAAAGTTGCGGATGACATAATTTTATGCTCCTTATAATTTAACAATAGTTTGCCGTTGCCGGACAACGCCGGTTTTGGGAAAAACTTAAAAGACGGAGCGAATCTTTCAGGCGCCGCTTTTAAGAGGAATTCCTTGACAAGGAGCATAGATTTCTATACACTAGAAAAATCAATTTTAGGTTCTGTATGCAGAATCTATGCATGGCCCTTTGTTTAGCTGCTATTAAACAAGGGGCTTGTTTTTTTTGCCGTCAGGCATTTTTTAACCTCCTTTGAATTTGATTTTGCTCCCAGATTTTGGGAGCTATGTTCTTAAAAAAGTTTTCCGTCAAAAGCTTGTGGCGCTTGCAATAGTAGGCGGCAAGGGCAAGCTGGTTTTTGCCAATAAAAGACGAAAAGCCAGCCTTGTCGCCGGTGTCCATCTTTAAAAGCTCCTCTTCGCTAAAAACAAGAAGAGCTGTGAGCACGTTCGTAATGTTTTCGTGGATTTGCAAGATGACCATTTTTGAAACGGGATCAAGCCGTTCAAATTCCGGCAGGCCGAAATTTATCTTAAAGTAATTGATGAGGCCCCAATGGGCCACTTCATGGGCTATGGAATACAGGGCGTCAAAGTCGCCGCCCAACGCCAAAAGGTAGACAGATTCCCTGACGCCGATTTCATGGCATCGCGTTGTGAGAGGGTGGAATGGCGGTGATTTTAGGGCAAAACACTATATAAATTTGTAGAAGTGTGGTATAATGTTTAAGTAGGAGTGGAAACTGATGGCAAAAATCACTGTTGAAAATACTGAAATCAGTGTAATTACTTATGACAATCGTGATTATATCTGTTTGACCGATATGGCAAATGCAAAAGAACCATATTTATATATCCGACGCGTTGGTGAAAAAATGTTTGCAAGCCGTGGGAGAATAATGAAGGGAAATTTTCATTCCCGTCTTGCCAAGTTTGACTTTTTGTTAATGGAAAGGCTATAAGCCGATTGGAAAACCGATATGCCAATGACGGCGGATTTTCATGGTAAAAGAAAGGCGGCGGGCTTTATGTGCAATTTATCCATACAAATCCCGGAGGAAATCCTGCTGAGCCTGAATGAGACAGAGCAGGGAATGGCGGCGTATACAAAAAAAATCTTGGCTATGGATTTATATGAAAAGCATCAAATTTCATTGGGCCATGGGGCGCAGCTTGCGGGGATGACGGAAGAGGATTTTATTTACGAATTAGGCAAAGCAGGCATATCCATTTTCTCTTTTGCGTCCGACGAGCAATTCCAAGAGGAACTGTTGAATGCGTGAAGTGGTTGTCAATTCAAGCCCATTGATTGCGTTGAGCGGTGTTTATCGGTTGAACGTGCTGCAAGGGCTGTATGGCGAAATTTATATT
>CALDIB010000017.1 GCA_937902125.1 uncultured Treponema sp. | reverse complement strand
CCTGGTTCCAAGGATATGAAGAAATTTACTGGAAGGATGAAAAAGTCTACGAGTGTTATTTTCACGGCGGAACGACCCGATAAGATGCTGAGTCACCTGTCTTTCGACAGGCGTTCAGCGTGACAGGCGGCTCATTGCAGCAATATGCCGGGAACCGCTTCCGCCATGCGGCGGCAAGCCGTTTCGCTGGGGTGAAGGTGGTCGCCGGAATCACATTCTGGCTTAAACGCTTTTTGATTTTGCTCGTCGCGAACCGCCGCGTCAAAATCAACGCAGCCGTCAAAATCATCCGACGAACGAAGCCATTTGTTAAAGGCCTGCCGCAATGATTCCCGCTCCTCGGTATATGTCCGCCAGCCAAAAATGGGGAGCAGGGTGGCGCTATAAACTTTTAGCCCCCGTCTTCTCGCTTCTTCCACATAGATTTTTTTCACGCCGTCAATCAAATCTTCCAGCGTGGGCATGTCGCTCCACGGCCTAAATTTATTCACCTCCACGCCCACCGGATGAATGATGTCGTTGATTCCGTGGTGAATGATGACAGCGTCCGCGCCTGAAACATTTGTCTCAATGGGGAATCTTGCAGCGCCTTTTAAGCCATAGGCCTGATAGGTGATGCAGTCATACTGGCGGAGGATTCTTGTTCCGCACACTCCGCGCCTTATGACGGAAACAGTTCCCGCGCCATTTTTAAAAGCGCGTTCCCTCAGATAATCGGGCCATGAGCAGCAGGTGATGGAATCCCCATAGCAGATGAGCGCGCGATTTTTTTCTTCGGTAAAAACGTCGATTGTGTTCAAAAAATAAAAGGCGTTTGCCGCCGCGCTAAGGTCGTCGGGAAAATTTTCCGCCGCGCAAAAGTCTCCGTAAGCAAAGGCGCCTTTTTCAAGCGGGCTTAGGATTACCGTTCCCGCGTTCATCTGCGTAAAGCCCTCAAAGTACATGCTTACGTCAACGGTGTCGCCGGCTGTCACCGCAAAGTCGATTTGGTCGCTCGCGATTTCCGTTCCGGCGGGAATCAAGAACGACGCGGCACCGTTTTTTGTTATCGCGACAGGCTTGTATTGGCCCGCGCCTTTTTTTGCGCAAAAGGCCTTTGTCACTTTCACGTCTTCCGTTCCAGTTAAGTTGGAAAATGTGAAGCGCAATTTTGAGCCGTTAAAGCAAATCTTTATAGGGTAGCGCAAGGTCAAGTCTTTTGCGTATGTCGTCTCCGTTCGTTTTGTAATCGAAGTCGCCGTTCCCCAGCAGGCCACCCACTTTGAAAAGCCTTCGTTTTTTGTCGCGTTCATTCTACAATTCCTTTTGCAAATAAATCATGTCCACAAGACGGACACCCGCCTCCACAATCGGATGGTCGTAGTTGTCGGTAAAAAAATTTTTTACAACGTGATGCCGCTTGAATCCGCATTTTTCGTAAAAGGGAATCGTGAGCGGGCTGTCGCCTGTTCCGACTTGAAGGACGTCATAGCCATTATGAAATTTTTCTTCCAAAAATTCAATCAGCTTTTTGCCGTAGCCCTTTCCCTGGCTTTTGGGAACGGTGGCGATGTTCTTTATTTCAAGAACGCCCCCGCCTTCGTCGGTGACAACGCACTCGGCCTTTATTCCGCCGTCGTCAAGAACGAACATTCGTCCGCGCTCAAGGTAGCGGTCAACCATGTCCTCTTGCTCGTCGGCAAGCAGAAGCAAGTCGAGAAAATCTTTTTTGCCAGTTGTTATTTCTTTAATTTGCATTTTATAAACTCCTATTGAATCACTAAAATCTTTCCTTGGTCTTTGTCGCGCTCGGCCACAAAACTTGCGTTGCAAACTTTTTGCAAAAAGGCCATGTCGTGGCTCACCACAATCATAGCGCAATCCAAAGCGGCGAGCGCGTTTTCCAAGGCCACAACGCTTGTGATGTCCATGTGGTTTGTCGGCTCGTCCAAAACCAAAAGCGAAAGCGGCTTTTGGACCGCAAGCGCTATCATCAATTTGCGCAACTCGCCGGGGCTCAAATTATCGCCGCGACCCCCTTGTTCGTTGGCAAGCCCAGAATCAGGGCCGGCCCGCGGACCGTCTTTCGTTTGCGCGCTTTTCAATCCCTCCAAACGCTCCGGCTCGCTTCCAAGCCTGTAAAGCGTCGAAAGAACCTCGCCGCGCTCGCTTTCTTCCAAGCTTTCCAGCTCGTTAAAAATCGCGTCCCTTTGCGCGTCGGAAATTTCCTGCGGAAGATAAAAGACCTCGTTGGCTCGCCCCGCCTTTTCCAAAAGCGAAATCACGTGGCGGACAAAAAGCGATTTTCCGGCGCCGTTCTCCCCGGTCAGCGCGATTTTCGTTCCGCGCTTTATTTCCATGCGCTTAATTTTCAGCTTGTAGGAACCGGCTTGCAACACAGTTTCGTCTACGGCGAGCGGCTTGGAATAGTCGCTTTGGCTTAGCGCGAATCCTTCCTTGCGGCGCAGGGCTTTTTTTACGCTGTCGCGCTCGCTTTCGGTTTGGCGGATTTGCGTTTCAAGCCTGGCCTTTGCGTCTCCGGTGGAACGGTCCTTTCCAAGAATTCGCGCCGTGTCGATTTTCCTTTGCGCGTCGTGGTCGCGCGAGTCAATCGCTTTTTTGGAAAGGCGCGCCTTGGCCTTTTGGTTTTGCGCTTCAAGCGCGGCGCTCCTTCCGCGCTCGGCCGCGGCCTTTGCGTTAAGCCGCTCCCATTGGCCGCGAGACTGGTCGGCGCCGCTTTGCCGCAATTCCAACGCCTTTGTAAGGCCGCACGGGTAAGAGTCATAGACAACGCAATCCCGGCCTCCCGCAAAAGCGGCGGCTTCGTTGTAAAGGTAAACTGTCCGCGCGCAAAGACTGTCTGCAAAGGCTCGGTCGTGGCTTACGATTATTCCCGTTCCGCCAAAATCGCCAAGCGCCTCGCAAATCATTCGCGCGGTCTTTGCGTCAAGGTGGTTGGTCGGCTCGTCCAGCAAAAGGACGGCGGGCCGCTCGGCTAGAGCGCAAGCGATTTGAATGCGCTTTTTTTCGCCGCCCGACAAAGTTTCGTAGCGCTCAAGCATTTCCTCGGTCACGCAAAGGCGCGAAAAAAATTTGCGCGCCTCGTTGTCGTCCGACCAAAAGGCCGCGTAAAGGTTTTCGGGCGGCTCGGCGGTTTCTTGCGCGCAGTAAATCATTTCGCCCGCCGCTGGGCCAACCGCGCCTGATTTTGCGCCCGCGTTCCCGCATAAAATTTTTCCGCCGTCTGGAACAAGAATTCCAGCGATTAATTTTAAGAGCGTGGATTTTCCGCAGCCGTTGCTTCCGGCCACGCAAGTCCAGCCTTCCGCTATCTGGAGCGTAAAATCCTCGAACAAATTTGCGTTTGACTCAGGATAAGAGAAGTTAAGTTTTGTGATTTGGATTGACATTTTGGCCTCCAAAAAAATAGAAGCCAGCCACAGAAAGCGGACGCTCGGCCGACAAAAAATAACTGCAACTGACTTCCAAAGATCGCCCCGCGCCCTTCGCGCCAAGCGTTTTTTTTACGGAAATCAGAATTACAGTATCATCGGCAGCGTGTCTCCTAAATGAAAAGATAAGTCATCTTATAAAGATTTTGGAAAAGTGTCAATTGGGTTTATTCCTTAAATGCCACCGCGTCAATTTGGAATTTTATTCCTTCCCTGATAAATTTTGTTTCGTAAGCTTTTCTTGCAGGATATGTTCCCTTGAAACGCTTTTTTAGAACATCTGGCAAGGCATTTAGATCAGCTATGTTTGCAAACAGACAGTCCATTTGAACGACAGATTCTAAAGTCAAGCCAACTTTTTTAAGCCGCTCTTCCAAAACGTCAATCGCGCCGTTAATTTGATTTTCAATAGATTCTCCTTCATTTTTCATGCAATAACTTGTATATACAAAGTTGCCTGCTTCAATGACAGTTGAATCAGCCCAAAAGTCATCAGTTTCAATTCTTTTTATTTTGGAAGTGGCACGCATTTTATTATCTCCTCACAATTCCGATTATACCACAAATTTGAAGAACTTACATTTTAAAATAAAAAATCCAGACATATTGTTTTATCTGGATTTAATGGAAGGACTGCCTTACTCCGCCAATTTTATCTTTATATCAGCGAATGTTTCTCCTCTAACACCATATATACTTTTATTTTCGCCAATAGTCATTTGCTGAGCATCTCCACTTTCTAAAACTGCGGTCAATGTACCGTCATCGTTTAGTGAAACTTACGGCGTGTATCAATAATAGAATCATAAATATCAACACTTTTTTCTACTTTGTTGACAACAATCGTATTATTATCTGCTTCTTCAATTTCATTATGTCTTTCATCTAACCAAGTTCCTCTATATACAAGATTGTTCTCTGTAGAATTTTCTCTGTCGAGTGTATAAGTACAAGTATATTTATCTCTGTTGTCGACCTGTCTGTAGCTCAAAGAGGTGATGTCGCCCATTTTTGGCTGATATTGACCGTCAACAGCTTCAACCTTTTCTGTCGAAATATCAAAGCCCAAAGAAGTCAATGCCTTATAAATCCCTGTATCTTGAACTGCTGCAACAGAATTTTCAGGATTTGTCGGGGCGGTCGGTTGCCCTGCAGGCGCGGAAGCTGCGGATGGTGTTCAGCCTTGAATTGCAAATGATGCTGCTGCAATAATCAAAATGAGCAGAAGTGTCCTTGAATTATTCAATTTTTTCATACCTTTCTCCTTACACAAGCACGCCAATAGCGTGTCCGCCATAACTTTAAATTATACGGCATGGGACGGAATTTATCAAGAAAAAACTTTATGTCAAAACGCTTGCTCTCTATGTCATTTTATGGTAAAATGGCATAGAGAATTCCACTTTGGGGTTGAGAATGCATAAATTTGAATATTCCGAGAGCGCAAAGCGCCTTTTAACGCCGGAAATCGTTCAGCTTTTAAACTCAATTTACGAGCACAAGGGCCGCCAAGAGTTGTTTGTAGAGGCAAAAAAAGACGAGCTAAAGACGTTGATGGAAATCGCAAAAATCCAGAGCGCAAAATCATCAAACAGAATCGAAGGAATTTTCACCACGGACAAGCGCCTGAATGAATTGATGCAAAAAAAAACGGAGCCAAAAAACCGCAACGAAGAGGAAATTTCCGGCTACCGCGACGTTCTGAACACAATCCACGAAAGCTATGACTATATCGCGCCGACAGAAAACATAATTTTGCAGCTTCACCGCGACTTGTATTCCTACAGCAAATCCGGCGTTGGCGGAAAGTATAAAAGTTCCGACAACATAATCGCGGAGACCGACGCTGCAGGCGTTCAAAAAGTCAGGTTCGTGCCTGTTCCCGCTTTTGAGACAAAGGAAGCGATGGGACAAATGTGCCAAAATTTTTTGGCCGCGTGGAACGAAAACAAAACCGACAAACTGCTTTTGATACCCATGTTCATTTTGGATTTTTTGTGCGTTCATCCTTTTGAGGACGGCAACGGCAGAATGAGCAGGCTTTTGTCGCTGCTTTTGTTTTACCGCGCGGGCTTTATCGTCGGAAAATACATAAGCGTAGAAATGTTGATTGAACAATCAAAGGAAACTTATTACGAAGTTTTGCAAGACTGTTCCGACGGCTGGCATGAAAGCAAAAACAGTTTTATGCCGTTTGTAAAATACTATCTGGGCCTCTTGATAAAAGCGTCCAACGAATTTGAAAGCCGCGTGGAATATCTTTCTTGCGCAAAAATCTCAAAGCCTGAGCGCGTAAAAAAAATTATTCAAAACTCTGTCGGCAAAATCAACAAAAAGCAAATCCTGGAAAAATGCCCGGACATCAGCGCAAAAACCGTCGAGCGCGCTTTGGCGGATTTGCTAAAACAAGGCTTGATAGAAAAAGTCGGCGCAAGCTCCGCAACAAGCTACGTTTGGATTCAAAAGTAGGCGAATGCGTTTGCCGGCGGTCTATCAAATCATGATATGGCGCAAAAGTAACTTGTGATTTTTGAAAGCGAAGACAAAGCGGTGTCTCTTTCCGTTCCGTTTGAAGAGGACACAGTTTGGCTGAACCGCATGCAAATGGCGACGTTGTTCGACCGCGACGTCAAAACAATCGGAAAGCACGTGCAGAACGCGATTGAAGAAGAGCTCCCAGATTTTTCAGTTGTCGCAAATTTTGCGACAACTGCCGCTATCCCCTCTTCTCGCTCAAGAACAATCCCACAATTGTTATGGCCGTTCCCGCCCCGCTAAGAAGGGTAACTTTTTCGCCAAGGGCAAAGAAGGCAAAGGCCGCGGTTACAATTGGAATCAAATACAGGGCGCAGGTTACTTTTACAGTTCCAAAAATTTGACAGGCCTTGCTCCAAGTGGTAAAGCAAAGGCCGCTGGCAAAAACGCCCAAGAAAATCAAGTTGCCCCAATTTAGAATTTTGGAAAAGCGCGCGGCGTTAACCTTAGGGTCAAGGCAAAAGTAAAGGGATTGAAAAAAATCCCCTGCGGCCCGGCTTGTTTCACTTCCGCCTTGGAAAGAAATTTTCCAGCCAAAAAAGACAATTGGGAGCATGATGACAACTGCAAAAAAGAATACCCGCCTTGTCACGCAAATTTTATTGTAGTTTCTTTTGTTCAAAATTGAAACGAACATGGAATAAAAGCCCCAGCAAATCGCGGCGAATAGCGCCAAAAAATCGCCCCGGGGATTAAAACTGAGCGAGCTTCCGTTAAAGCACACAAGCGCCACTCCAAAAATCGCCGCGCAAAAGCCAATGACAAAGAAAAGGCTGACGTGCTTTTCTTTTAAAAATATTTGGCTGACAATCGCCGTGAACAGCGGGCAAATGCTTACAAGAACGCTCACATTTGAGGCGGAAGTAAAATGAATGGCGATGTTTTCCGAAAGCTGATACAAGACAACTCCGGAAAGGCCGGCCAGCGCGAAAAAAATGTTGTCTCCCGCCTGAATTTTTTCAGCCCTTGGATGCAAAATCCAAAGGCCGGCATAGGCCATCAAAAAACGGAAAAAAAGGATTTCCAGCGAAGAAAAATCCCGCAGCAAATACTTTGTGTTTACAAAGGTTATTCCCCAAATAAAAACCGAAATCGTCGCGAGAAACACGCCAAAAACTTTTTGCCTATTTTCTGCCATGAATCAAAATATAGCGCATAACAAAAGCAAAAACAACTTACTTGCAGACAAAGCCCATGCCGTCTACAGACCAGCGAGAATCATTTTCTTCGCCGTTCAGCCGCTCCAATTGGCGGGCGTCAAGACGAGTCAACACAATCGACCAGCCGCCGTCGATTTTTATGACAAGAGGCTTTCCAGGATTTTTCTGGACATAATCGTATGCGTTGTTGTATTCTTCTTGGTCAACCTCTTTTAGCAAGGCCTTTATTTCGCTTGTGATGTCCGTTTGATTGCTTTTGCCCCACTTGACAAGCGCCTTTTGGTTCCTGTCGTCAATTTCTTTTATTTGATACAACTGGGAATAAGCGCTTACGTCAAAAGGACCGCTTTCGTCTTTGCCAAAGCCGTAAAAATAATATTTTTTTTGGCCAAGGCCTTTTCCATAATCTTCTGAAAAATCAAAGCCAAAAGATTTGTTAAAGTCAAACTTTTCGCCGTCCTTCAAAAGCCAAAGCGCCTTTTTTATCTTGGAACTTGAATGGATTATTTCTTTGTAGGAACTGACCACTTGCGCCTTTTGCCTTTCCGACAAAACTTCCTTGGATTTTTTCGTGTCCAATGTTCCGTCTGAATTTAAAAGGCTTGCTGACTTAAAAACCTTTTCAAGGCGGGCCGTTTGATTTTTAAAAGGAACGTCAATCAAATTCATGGGAGTAATGGAACAGAACAAACAAAGGGCGGCGAACAATGGAAAAGCCCCGCTCATGTATTTTCCTTCTCTTACGAACGACAGCGCGACGCACGCGGCGCTGAACAAAATGTACAAAAGACTTGCGTAACGCGCTGGGGTGTAGCCGTAAGCGTTGATTCTAATTCCAAAGGCCACGCATTGCGTCGCAATCAATGGAATCAAAAGCGCGGCTCCCCACTTGCAAAAAAGTTTTGCGGCTTTTTCCTCAAACTGCCTGACCGAAAAATAAAAGACCAAATAAAAAACTGTGGCAAAAGAGACAAACCAATTTATTTTTCCGTTTGGAAGCGAAAGCGTGAACAAGCTTTTTGCAATATAGGCGTAAAGAACAAAAAGCAAAATCAAGTACAAGGGAAGCAAGATAAACATGAAAATGACTTTAAACGCTTTTGGAACGCTTATTTCTTCTTTAGGCTTGCTGGCGTAGGCCACAAAAATGCAAGAGCAGCAAAAAACCCAGGAAAAGCTTATAATCGTCGAATCCACCACTGTTTGCGCCAAATCTTTTAATTCAAAAAGCAAGTAATGGACAGCCAATCGAATTATAAAAAGACCCGCGCAAACGCAGCCGGAAGAAATTCCAGAAATCATTCCGGACATGATCAGGTTTGGCGCCACAAGCTTTTCTTCCTGCTCGAACATCAAAAGAAAAACCGTCACAAACAAAAGAGCCGCGCTTGTTCCCCAGTAAGCCAGCATTCTGTAAGAGGAGTCTCCCTTAAAAAGCGCGTAGGAGGCGAAGAAAACTGCGGCGCACAAGGCTTGGCCTCCAAGCGCTAAAAATTTTTTCTTTTTTTCGTCAAATTTTTTTGCCGCCAAGGGAGCGGCAACTCCGGCAAAAAACGCAAAGACTACGGTCCACGCCGCGGCCTTAAGAAAGTCCAAATTGTTTTCTTGAAAAGCATCCCGCTTTTCTACAATCGCCTTGTATTCGGCGCTTTGGTAGTCCAAGCCGCTTGTAGAATAAATTTCATATGAGCTTGTCGCCAATGTTGAAAAAACTACAGCCACAAGACAAAAGACAAAGACAGCAGGAAATCTTGCCGCGGCTGGTTTAATTGACTTAAAAAAGTTTTTGAAAATTTTCATTAAAATTCGTTTCCTTCAAATCTGGGAATCAAGTCGGTGGCCTTCTTGATGTCTTGGTCAGTGGGAACGTAGTCGCTCATCGTCTTGTCGTTGAACTTTTGGTAGCTCATCATGTCAAAGTAGCCGGTTCCGGTAAGGCCGAACAAGATTGTTTTTTCTTCGCCGCTTTCCTTGCACTTTAAGGCTTCGTCAATCGCGACGCGGATGGCGTGGCTAGATTCCGGAGCGGGGAGCGTTCCCTCCGTGCGGCAGAAAAGTTCCGCAGCCTCAAAGACCGAAGTCTGCTCAACTGCGCGCGCCTGCATCAAGCCGTCGTGGTAAAGCTGGCTTAGGATGGAACTCATTCCATGGTAGCGAAGTCCGCCGGCATGGCTGGGGCTGGGCATGAACTGGCTTCCGAGCGTGTACATTTTTTGCAGCGGGCAAACTTTTCCGGTGTCGCAATAATCGTAGGCAAAAACGCCGCGGGTAAGGCTTGGACAGCTGGCCGGCTCAACCGCGATGAATTGGTAGTCCGCCTCGCCCCGCAACTTTTGTCCCATAAAGGGCGAAATCAAGCCGCCCAAATTGCTTCCACCGCCGGCGCAGCCGATAATCATGTCGGGCTTAATTCCGTACTTGTCCAGCGCGGCCTTGGCTTCCAAGCCGATGATTGTTTGGTGAAGCAAAACTTGGTTCAAGACGCTTCCCAAAACATAACGGTAGCCGGGCGTTTTGACAGCCGTTTCAACCGCTTCGCTAATCGCGCAGCCCAGCGAGCCTGTGCAGCCCGGAAATTCCTTGTTCATCTGGCGGCCAACTTCGGTTTCCATGCTGGGAGACGGAATGGCCTTTCCGCCGTAAGTGCGAATCACTTCGCGGCGCTGGGGCTTTTGCTCGTAGGAGCAGCGCACTTGGTAAACAACGCAGTCTAAGTCAAGGTAAGCGCAAGCCATCGCCATCGCGGTTCCCCACTGGCCGGCGCCGGTTTCTGTCGTCACGCCTTTAAGGCCCTGCTTTTTGGCGTAGTAAGCCTGAGCAATCGCGGAATTAAGCTTGTGCGAGCCCGAAGTGTTCTGGCCCTCAAACTTGTAGTAAATCTTGGCGGGCGTTCCCAATTTTTTTTCAAGGCAATAAGCGCGGATAAGCGGCGACGGCCTGTACATTTTGTAAAAGTCCAAAATTTCCTGCGGAATGTCGATGTAAGGGTCGCTCGTGTTCAATTCCTGCTTTACAAGCTCCGCGCAAAAAACCTGCTCCAGTTCCGCCGCAGTCGCCGGCTTAAGCGTCTTGGGATTCAAAAGCGGCGCGGGCTTATTCTTCATGTCCGCGCGAACGTTGTACCACTGCTTGGGCATCTCCTCTTCTGAAAGGTAAATTTTGTAGGGAATTGTTTGTGACATTGCGTATCCTCGCTGTTTCTTTATTTAGAAACATTATACAATGGATTTTGCGAGTTGTCAAAGGGAGGAAGGAGCGCAAACTCCCCTTCCCCAATTCCACACCCTAACCATTTCTATGCCGTAATCCGCCGCAAAGCGCTTGTATTCATTAAAGAGGCCTTTTTGGCTTTTAATGCGGCGGATAATTTGCAGGAGCGGCAATTTGTCGCGGCGGCGGATGCGCCAGGCGCGGACAAGGAGCGGCGCGTCGACGTAGATTATTTTTTTGCATTGGCGCAAAAGGGATGGCGTTTTGTAAAGCAGCGCCGCGTTTATGGCCAGGCCGCGCGCATTTTGGTCAACCCAAGCCTTTTCGCTTGCGGAAAAATCCGCCGCCGCATTTTGGTCAGTGACGCCTTTTGTTTTTTGCGCCGCGTCTTGGGCTTGCAAGGCGTTATTGTTCGCGTCAATCAGCGCTTGCACGCGCGCGATAAATTCCGGGTAAAGGATTTTTTCTTGCCCGGCCAAAAGCGTTCTGTCCTTAAAAAGAAGCTTTCCAAGAGCGCGGCGGTCAAGGCTTCCGTCGGCGGCGCGCAAATTGATTCCGCGGGAAGCGGCGATCTGGCTAAAGCGGCTAAGGATTTCCGCCTGCTTTTCGCCGATTATTTTGTGGATTTCTTGGTCAGCGTCCAGGCAAAAAAAACCGCGCGCCTCCAAAAGCGAGCAAACATAATTTTTTCCGGCCGCAATCGGCCCCGCAACGCAAATGACCATGGCGCTATTTTGAATTCTTAAATTCCATTATCGCGTCAATGCTTTGGACGCACGCGCTCCTTAAGCCCGCCTTTTCCAAAGCGCAAACTCCGCGAATCGTGGTTCCGCCCGGCGAGCAAACCGCGTCCTTTAAGGCGCCCGGATGCTCTCCAGTGGCAAGCTGAAGGGCGGCGCTTCCAAGCATAGTTTGGCTTGCCAAGCGATAGGCTTGCTCCCGCTTCATTCCGTATTTTACGGCGGCATCGGCGTAGGCTTCGATTATCAAGTCCATAAAGGCAGGGCCGCAACCGCTAAGGGCGCCGCCGATTCCCATCAAGCTGGCCGGAATTGTTTCCAAGATTCCAAGGCAAGAAAGCAAGTCCTTAATTTGGGCGGCCTCGTCGTCCCGCAAGGAATTTTTTTCTTCAAACAAAGTCACGCCCTGGCCTACACGAAGCGGCGTGTTGGGCATAATGCAAAGAACGCGGGTTTTGCTTGTGTCCAAAATTTTCGCGTAGCTGTCAAAGGTCCAGCCGGCCGCGATTGAAACAAGCGCCTTTCCTTCAAGCGCTGATCCAAGTTCGGAAAGAACGCCTTCGATTTGATAAGGCTTGCAGGCCATAAAAACCATGTCGCCCTTTTCCACTGCCTCGCGGTTGCTCTGGCAGGAAACAAAGCCTATGCGCGCCGCGTTTTCCTTTAATTTTTTTTGGTTGGGCGCGTAGGCAAAAATGTCGGCGGCGGCGATTTTTTTTGACTGAACAAATCCGGCGGCAATCGCCTGCGCCATGTTCCCCATTCCGATAAAAACAATTTTCATTTTTCGCCTCCCTGTCATTATCCGGCCTGACCCGACAATGACGTCATTTCATCAACTCCGCGTATTTTTGCGTCAAGCGCTTTGACTTTTTGGCGGCCTGCCAATAAATCAATTGGACGCTTTTGGACGCGAGCAATCGCAATTCCCGCTTTTGTCATAGCATCCAACGGACGAATCGAGTCATCAGGCAGAACCATATAAAGGTCAAAATCGCTATCCTTTTTTTTGCGTTCCGTTAGCGAATGAGCCAAACAAATACAAACTGTTCAAGTTGACAGCCTTGCAAATGAGTCCTGTTAATTCAGAAAGCTCTTTTTTGTTTCGTCGTCCATATTGCCATTATATCACAGCGCGACGCGAAAGTATAGAGAAAAGAGTTGAGGGGCTGCGTGAAAAAAAATTTTACTCGACCTTTTCTTTTTTGAATGTGTCAGAAATCGCTTTGTTAACGGCGGAAGATACGTTCAACTTTAAGGCTTCGTTCAGCCTTGATAAAAATTCTCTTTGCTTAGATAGTTCATAAGAAGACGCTGCGTCAAAATTGCGCGGCAAAAGCAGTTCAAACGGATTTATGCCCAATGCCGAAGCGAGGCGAGAAAATGTTTCTGGAGTTCCCCAGCGCCTTCCGCTTTCTAGGTCGCAAATATAGCCTACAGAAAGGTCCGCTTTTTCCGCGAGTTTCATCTGGCTCAAGTTTGCCATATTTCTAGCCCGCTTTAAATTGGCTGAAAAAAGCGCCTGCAATTCTTCTGAATTCATCGCATACAATATATACGCTTTTTGCGAACTTGACACTTTGCTATACGCCATAGTATACTACGGCTATATGCGTAGATGCAATTCGCTGATTAACAAAAAAAAACTCTTGTTGACAATCCTTTTTTTAGGCTCTTCTCCAAAAAGTGTGGGTAGAGCCTAAAATCATATTACGCCATGACAG
>CALDIB010000016.1 GCA_937902125.1 uncultured Treponema sp. | reverse complement strand
AGCGCCAGGCCCGGATCCGCTGGGGCAAAAGCAAGCGCCCCTGGGCATCCGATTCGCAGTCCGTATAGCTGTATTTGGTAAATTCATCCAGGATGGGCTGGGCTACGGGGCGTTTGCGCACCAGCGTCACCAATTCGTCCCGCCGCTCCACCCAGTCGGCGATGGGATACAGGGCGATAGCCTTGAAATCCGGCGAGGGTGCCACGGCGAAGCGGTCGCCCAGGGCGTCTCGGAACGCGGCGGGGATGATCATGCGGCCCTTCGCGTCGATGCTGTGGGGAAAAGAACCCACAAAGCCCAAAAAAGGCAGCTGACCACCGCCCTGACGCTGGGTTTCAGGGGCTTCAATGGCGCTCTGGTCCGCCGGTTTTTCCGCGTTGTCCGCGGCCCTGCGGTCGTCAGAATGATCGTCCGCCATTTTTTCGCCCCGCCGCGAAAATCTTTTGATCCAGTCCTACGGCTTGCATCCCCAAGACCCTTTTTTGAACGAAAAGGACTTTAAAAGGCGGGGAGATTTTTTGGAAGTCCTTTTAAACGAAGGCCGTGTCCAAGCGGTGGGCGAGTGCGGCTTTGATTTTTGGAGCGAAGAATTTTCTGCCAACCGAGCCCGGCAAGAAAAAGCCTTTTATTTGCAATTGGAACTGGCCGCGCTTCATAAAGTTTCCCTTGTGGTCCACGCGAGAAAGGCCATGCAAGAGATTTTTGAGGCCGCGGCCGAACTGAAAAAAGTTCCGGCGGTCATCTTTCATTCCTTTGCAGGAAGCCCCATGGACGCGCTCTCCCTTTTGTCCAAGGGAATAAACGCCTATTTTTCTTTTGGAAAGCCAATCATTAACGGAGCCAAAAAGGCGGTTCATTGCGTCCGCGCCCTTCCCCTTGACCGCCTGCTTTTTGAGACCGACGCGCCCTACCAAAATCTAAAGGGCGAAAAGGCCACAAGCCCCGCGGAAATCCCGGAGGTTTATCAAGCGGCCTTTGAGCTTCGTTTTGCGGGAAGCCCTTACGAGGCGCGGCCTTCTTTTTATGACTTCGCGGCGAAAATTGAAAAGAATTTTTTTGCGGCATTCGATTTGGAAAAAAATTGACCGGGGCCTGCGAAAAAAACGTTTTTCCTAGAAACACCTTAAAGGTTTTTTAGCGCGGCCTTGACTTGGGGCAAAAGAATTTCCCGCAAGGCTAAAAAGTCCTTTGCCGTCGCAAGAAGGGCCTCCGGGCTTTTTTCGATTTTTTTACGCAAAATGTCTTCCAGTTCTTGGGCTTTTTCGCCAAAGGATTTGGCGCCCAACTGAAAGGCCGCGCCCTTGGCCTTGTGGACGATTTTTGCCGCCGCCTCAAGGCCTTGCCCTTGAATTCCTTGCAAAAAGGCTTCTTTGTTAAAATCCTTTTCCGAGGAAATAAATTCTTCAAGCAAAATTTTATACAAGTCCTTGTCTCCGTCCACAAAGGAAAGGCCTTCCTGAACGTCCAGCAATTCTTCCATAACAACTAGATTGTAGACTGAATCGCTTTTTTTTGCTATAGTCACTGCCATGAAGATTTTAAAAAAATTGTTTTTTCTTGACGCGATTTTTGCCGGCCTTTTTTCTTTGGCCAACATTTATTTTGGCCTTGACGTGGCGGCCTTGGCCTTTCCTGTTTCCGCCGCCTTCAACGCGCTGCTTTTTTTTCTAGTTTACCGGGGCCTTTTTAAAAACGCCTCCCGCCTCAATTTCAACGGGGTGAAAAAACTTTTGCAATACCAGCCTTTCGCGCACTTGGTTGCTTTCATAATCCGGCGGGCGGGAGAGAGGGGAACAGGCTTCGCCTTTGACGGAATTTCGGTTTTCTTTTGGCTTTCATCTTTTGTCCTTTCCGTTACGCTTTTGCGTTTTTTTTCCGAAAAGCGCCTTGCAAAGACCAATCCGGATTGGCTTGAATTTTCCAAGGCAAAAAAACGCAGGGGCGCCGCGTGGCTTGCCTTTGAACTTTTGGATTGGGCGGACGCGCTGGTTCAGGCCGTCTTTATGGTTTTGCTTTTTCAGATTTTCTTCTTTCAGTTTTACAAGATTCCCTCGGAGTCCATGGTTTCCGAGCTTTTGATAAAAGACCGCCTTATGGTCTCAAAAATCACCAGCGGGCCAAAATTTCCATTGACAAAAGTGGGGCTTCCTTCCCTAAAAAAATACAAGCGGGGAGACATTGTGGTTTTTAGAAACCCACATTATTCCAGCGGAAGAAAGGACGAAGTGAAGTCAGTGGTTTCGGAATTGGTTTACATGCTCACTTTCACAACGGTGAACTTGAATGTGGACAAAAACGGACAGGTCAAGGCCGACCCTCTTGTAAAGCGCTTGGTAGGACTTCCCGGCGAGCAGCTTATGATGCTGAACGGAGTTTTGTATTCCCGAACAAAGGACAGGCCGCGCTTTGAGCCTGTGCAAGAAGACTCAAAATGGGCCAACTACAACTTGAACGAAAAAAGCCCGGAACTAAAAAGAATGATTCAAGAGTTTCCTATTGACCAAGAAGGCTACGAAGAAATGCTCAGCCTTGAAAAGGAACGGGATTCCATGGACATTGAGGCCGCCAAAAAAGAATGCCGCGCCCTTGCCGACAAGATTGAAAGCCTTTTGGGCAAGCGGGGCGGCATAAGCAAAAAAGACTTTTTCTTGGAAAGCGAGATGAACGAATTCCACATCTTGAGGGAAAACTACGCCGTCGCCGCGAAAATTCTTTCCGCAGGGGAAGGGGGCGCGGCGTGGTTCAGGGCCTTTATGACGGATTGGATTGACTCTTGCGATGGCAAAAAATCGGAAGGCCTTTACGGCGGCGACTTGAATTCCGACGCCAACTTCCGCCTTAACTTGATGATAAAACTTTGCGTGGGAAATTTTATTTTAAGGAACTGCCAGCTTATGTTGAACAACGTTCCTTATTCCGACTGGAGCGGCGACAATGAGATTCAAGGCCTTTGGATCCGCGCCCAATTCTTGCACAGTTACATAAACTACCTTGACAGGCGCAACATGCCGGTCTTTCCCGCCAACAATGAAGACGGCTCTCCCGCATACATTCCCCAAGACTCTTACTTTATGATGGGCGACAACCGCTTCAATTCTTTGGACATGAGGCACAGCTATGAGGAAAGGCTTGTTCCCCTTTCGCCCTTGGACGAATATTCGGTTTATTACTATTCAAACATGGAGCCGCAATATGTGAGCAAGGAAAAAATCTTGGGCACCACGGAATTCCGCTTTTGGCCCAAGGGCAGAATAGGCTTTTTAAAAAACAATTGAAAAATCTTGCGAAAAAATGCAAAACTTGTTATAATGGACGCTATGGAAATTCAACAAAACAAAGACGGCGAAAAGTTGACTGTCGCGCTTTCCGGCCGTTTGGACACAGCGACAGCTCCCCAGCTGGAAGACTCCTTGAACCAAGCTCTTGAAGGGGTTCGGGAATTGGTTTTTGACTTCAACGGCCTTCAATACATTTCGTCCGCGGGCTTGCGCCTTATGCTGGCCTCTCAAAAAAAGATGTCGGCGGCCGGCGGAAGCATGAAGTTGGTCGGCGTGAACGATGTAGTCCGGGAAGTTTTTGAAGTCACAGGCTTTACAAAAATTCTTTCAATTGAATAGATTTCGCTCAAAGAAAACGGCCTCCATTTCGGGGCTGTTTTTGGCGGCGCTTCTATTGCCATCGATTCTTCTTTCCTGCGCCTCTCAAAAGTCCGGCGATCCAAAAAGCGGTTTGTCCAGCTATGGCGGCGGCCGCATGAACGGCGTTTGGGTGGCGGCCATAAACGGAAATTTTCCCCGGCAAAAAGAGCGCGCTTCCGAAAAACTAAAGGAAGACATTGACTTTATTGTGGAACGCTCCGCCGCCATGGGCTTCAACGCCATATTCTTTCAAGTGAGGCCTTCTTGCGACGCGCTTTACAAGTCAAAGATTTTTCCTTGGAGCCAGTGGCTTTGCGGAAGCGCGGGCTCCGCTCCTGACAATGATTTTGACCCCCTTGAATATTTTTGTTCCGCCGCCCACAAAAAAAACATCGCGCTTCACGCTTGGATAAATCCATACAGAATAAAGGCAAAAAAAGGGCAGGGCCTTGAAGAAATTTTGGCCGTCAACAAGGGCGCAAGGCCTTTAAAAAAATTCATCTTGCCAAGTTCCGACGGAAATTTTTACCTTGATCCTGGCGAGCCCCGGGTTAGAGACTTCATTGTCCGCGGCGCCAAGGAAATTTTAAAAAACTACGACGTTGACGGCCTTCACCTTGACGACTACTTTTATCCTGATTCGGGCATAGACGATTCTTCTTCATTTAAAAAATACGGAGACGGTTTGGACTTGGCGGACTTTAGGCGGGAAAGCGTGGGCGCCTTGATAAAAAGCCTTGGAAACTTGGTTAGAAACGAAAAGCCGGGCGCGCTTTTTGGAGTTTCGCCCTTTGGCATTTGGGCCAACAAAGGCCCCGCCAATCCTTACGGCTCCCAAACTAAGGGAAAAGAATCCTATTCCGCGCATTTCGCGGATTCTGTGGCTTGGATCCAGCGAGGCCTGGTGGACTACATCGCGCCGCAAATTTACTGGGAGCGAAGCCACAAGCTTGCAAGCTACGAGGCTCTTGCCCGTTGGTGGAACGACGCGGTTGAAGGAAGCGGCGTTTTGCTTTACATTGGAATGGCGGACTACAAGGCGGCCGCGGCCATGGACGACCCAAAAAGTCCTTGGCATGGAACGGCGGAACTGGAAGCCCAACTGGAGTTGAACAAGGAATTGAAAAACGTTTCCGGCCAGATTCACTATAACTTTGATTCGGCGTTGGCTCCGGGCATAAAGGAATTTTACGAAAGCCTTGCAAATGAAAGCGCAAAGGAATATAATTGAGAGATATGGCAAGCATAACCGTTGACGCGACCCGCGAAAACATTTCTAAGGTTTCTTCTTTTGTCGAGGCGGAATTGGAGCTCTTGAATTGTCCAATGAAAGAAACGGCGCAGATAAATGTGGCGGTTGACGAGCTTCTTTCAAACATTGTAAATTACGCCTATCCAAATTCCACTGGAAAGGCCAGCCTTGTTGTGGAAGCCGCCGGCCAGAATGCCGTTAGAATCACTTTTGAAGATTCGGGCGTTCCCTACAATCCTCTTGCAAAAGCCGACCCGGACATTACCCTCAGCGCGGAAGAAAGAAAAATCGGAGGACTGGGAATTTTCATAGTCAAAAAAACTATGGACGGGATTGACTACAAATTTGAAAACGGAAAAAACATTCTTGCGATAGAAAAAAAGTGGTGACGCTATGGAAGGCTTTGAGCGCAATGAACATAACGAAGAATATTTTTATGTCCACGGAAAGGATGTCTACTCAACTCAAAGCCTTTTGGCTTCCATAGGCGTGAACCAAGAGGACACTATTTACAAAGATTCTTCCAACGCGTTTGTCCGCTGGCCCTTTAGCGCGGCGAATTTTTTTGAGGCGGTTTCACAGGGCGGAGACTTTTCCGAAGAAGACTTGCAAGGACCGGCCAAGGACGAAGTTCAAAAAATCAACCAAGAAATAAAGGGCTACAAGGATTCCGAAAACACTGTGGCCAACCAAGACAGAATCAAGGCCCTTCGCGCAAGAAAAAAGGAATTGATTTCAAAGGCGGCTTTGGGCGCGGAAGGCGCCAAAATTTCAATTGTTTACAAAACCTTTGTCGAAATAAACGACAGCCTTATGGTGGAAAAAAAACTTCCCCAGTTCAAGGACGTTTCTTGGCCGTACAAAGAACAAATGCCTTACTTTGTTTCGGGCCTTGAGGATTTTGCTGAGGCCATAAAAAGGGGGGAGCTCAGGGCGATTACAGGCGGCCCCTGCTTTTTTGGCGAGAGTGAAGTTGACATGATTTGGACGCTCAAGGACGGGAGCCAAAAGATTTACGACTTTACCACCCGCCGCAGGAGCGCCGAGGACAGGGTTTCCCAAGAAGCTGAATTTACAAAGCAAAACGCCGGCGACGTTGTGGACGTTTCTTTTAAAAGCCGCAAGGAGCTTTTGACCACAGAAGAATACGACAGCGTTTTGTATTTGTTCGAGCTTGCCCAAGCCACCGGCTCTTGCCTGACCCTTCCCATTGTGGACGCTTCTTACCAAAAGTATTTGGAAGCCATGCTTGAAAGCCTTCCCGCCGACATTCAAAAAAAGGCGGTGGAGCGCTTTAGGGAAGTGGCGCGGCCAATCATTCAAATGTATAAAGATCTTTTTGAATTTTTCAAGAAAAAATATCCGGGCGTGAAGGCTCAAATTATGACAGGCGAAGACAAGGAGCTTTTGGACTTGTATTATCAAAAGCGCTCTCCTTATGTTGAAAAGCCGGCAACTCGGCGAATCATTTCCGGCATTCAAGAAAAGATTGAGTCGGTCAAGGATTACATAACGCTTCCCGCGCTTCCATTTTATTTTTGGGGCGTTAAAAATGTTTTGGAAGTTGACTACCTTGGAGAGACCGACTCGTTTTGGAAGTGTCGCAAAATGCACAAGGGCGACATGAAACTTTCGGCGCTTTTGTATCCGATAAAAATGAGCGCTGACGGCTGGCGGACAATTTTTTCCACAGAACTCAAATACAAAGAATACGTAAGGCCCGAGGATTATGGCAAGCGGTAAAAGAAAAATATTCGCGTTCTCAATGGCTCTTTTGGCTTTTTGTTCAGGGCTTTTTTGCTTTTTGAACAGGGAGAAAATTGAATTTCCCCTTTTAAAGTTTGTCCAAGTGGAGTCGCCTTACCTTGTTCGGGATTATGGCGGCAGAAGATACATTCTTGACAAACAGCGCTCAAGAATTCTTGTGGTGGACAAAAGTTCCGGCGTTCTTTGCCATGTCTTGCCCGGGCGGATTGACGAGGCCGACCGTTTTTATTACGCCGACGATTTTACGGTGGACGAAAACGGCTTTGTTTATGTAAAGGAAGGCGCTTGGGACGGAAACAGAATTTCCCGGGAAGCGGTTTTGGCATACGACAAGCAGGGCCGCTACCGCGAAACTTTTCTTGACTGGCGGCATTCCGACGTGGTGAACAAGCACAAGCTTCTTTTGCTTTTTGCAGGAAAGGGAATCATAAATTCCGCCGTCAAAGATAAAAGCGGAGTCATCGTCCAATCCTACGACATAAAAAGCCAAGTTTTGACAAAGAAAAAAATCCCTTTTGAGAACGCCTTTGACTGGACGGCGGACATGACCCAGGATTTGGACGGAAATATTTTTTTGCTTGACAAAACCGGTCGCCTTTTTGTCTTGCCGCCGGACGGAAGCGCCTTTTCCCTTGTTTGGACTTGCGAAAGCGGCGACTTTCCAAACTGGATTGAGCCTTCTTCGCCTGGAAAGATTTTATACGCCGACCTTTATTCCGACTGCCTTGTGGAATTGGATTGGAAAAGCGGCGAGAAAAAAGTTGTTATGGAAAATTGCGGGGCTGTCACCGTGACCCCCGCCGCCTTTTCTTCAATTGAAAATCCCCAAAAGGAGTCAAAGACTTTCCGCTTTCAATGCGCCCTCTTGCTTTGCGCGGCCCTTTTTGCCTTGAGCCTTCTTGCCCTTTTGGCGACTGCGGCGGCGGCCTTTGTTCAAAGCAAAATTCATGTCATACAAAGAATCAGCGTTTATGTTGTCCTTATAGTGCTGGCGGTTTCCGGAACAATCACCTACAGACTTGCGGCGGAGTTTTCAAAAGTGATGAAGGGCCAAATTTTGGCGCAAATGGAAAACTTGGCCTATTCCGTGGCCAACACAATCAGGCCCGCCGCCTTGGATTCCATAAACAGCGCCGCCGACTTCAATTCGCCGGCCTACCGGGAAATGATAAAAAATATGGAAAAGGTCATTGACCTTGGCCTTGAGATAAACAGAAACATTTACTGCGACGTGTTCAAGTATGAGCCAAGCCGTGGCGCCTACGCCTGCGCCTACCTTGACCAAGCCATCGGCTCGTATTTTCCTTTGACGGAAGGCGAGTCCGAAGAAATAAAGGAAATCTACAAAACCGCGCTGCCAGTCCGTTCAAGCAAGGACGACTCTTCCGCCTCATACGCTTATGTTTCCGTTCCTGTCACAAGCGATTTAGGCGAAGTTCACGGAGTGGTTTCCGTAATGACGGAAAACTTTATGCTTGTGGACAAAGTGAACGCCATGAAAAAAAGCGTTTTGTTCGGCGTTGTGGTCACTGTAATTTTGATTTGGCTTTTGATGGGAGAGGCGCTTTCTTACATTCTTTCAAAGTCTCAGGCGCAAATGGAAGCCGAAGAAAAAAAAGCGGCGGGCTTGGCCGAAGAAAAAGCCTTTCCCCATTATTACATTCGCCTGATGGTCTTCGCGCTCTTTGCGGCCTACAACATGACAACCACATTCCTTCCGATGGTGGTGGCAAAGAGCGCCTTTGAGTCCTTGGGAAAAGGCTCTTCAAGCCTAGCCGCCGCGCTTCCTATTTCAGTGAACCTTTTTATAATAGGATTGATGGCTCTTTTTTGCCAAGGCGCCATAAGCCGCTTTGGGGTAAAAAAGACGATGCTTTTTGGAGCCCTTTTGTCGGCGGCCAGCAACTTGATTATTTTCGCGCTTCCCTTGGCATACGCGGCCCTCTTTTTTGCCTTTGTGATTGACGGAATTGGCGTTGGCCTTACCACAAATTCAATGTATTTGCTTGTGTCAAAAATTCCCGATCCAAAGAACAGGACTTCAGGCTACGCCGCCTACAACGGCGCGCAAGTTTCTGGAATAAATTTTGGAATGCTTTTTGGCGCGGCTTTGGCTTCCAGCGTCGGCCGGCGGGAAATTTTCCCCATTGTGAGCGCCATGTGGATTTTGTCCGCGCTAGTCTTTCTTTTGCTTGTTCGGTCAATAGGCGTCTTTTCTGAAAGCGAGAAAAGCGGCGCCGAAAAGCAAAAGCGGGAGCGGGGCGGCCATTCCCGGCCTTTGGGCTTTTTAAGGCGCCGCAGAATTTGGTCGTTCATTCTTTTTGTTCAGGCGCCCTTCGCCTTGATGGGAAGCTTTGTTTACTATTACTTGCCCCTTTATTCCGACGCCAACGGCTTGAGCGAAGTCGCGGTGGCCGTCCTGATGATGCTTTATTCCATGTTCGCCATTTATTTGGGCGACGGCCTCACCAAGTTTGTGATTCAAAAAGCCGGCTCCGCCAGCTCTTTCGCGCCCGTGGCCTTGAGCGCCCTTGCGGTTTTGATTTACGCGGCGCTGGGAAATTTTCCGGGCTTGCTTTTGGCCATTTTCATTTTAGGCTTGGCAAACGGATTTGGCCGCTCGGTTCAGCAAAGCGAATTTTCCACTTTCAATGAATGCGAGGAATACGGCGTTCCAGAGGCCATGGGCATTTTCAATTTTACGGATTTTATCGGACAGTCTTTTGGCCCCGCGCTGATGGGCTTGGTTTTCCTTTCAGGGAACGCCTTTGTCCGCGCGGTTGTCTTCGCGCTTGTCCTTGTGTTCTTGCGCTTTGTTCATTCCGCAATAAATTTAAGAAAGAAAAAGAACTTTAAGTGAGAGTGATTTATGGAAGAAACAAAAAAAAGGTTGAGAAAAAGCCTTTCTATCGCTGTTGAGATTTTTACGGTTTCGCTTTCGATTTGTCTTGGCTTTGTGGGCTACACAACCTACTACAATGGCATGATAAAAAAATACAAGGAATACGAAGTGTCAACCCTAAAGCTGGCCGTTGACGGCTTGGATTGGGACGCCATTGAAAAATCGATTCAAAACAATCAAAAAGACCCGGCCTTTCTTTCTTTGAGCAAGCGCCTTGACTACATAAAGGACAATACCGACATCGCGTGGATTTACATGCTTGAGCCGCTGAACGACAACGAAGCGGACAACATGAGATACATTTGCATAGGCAACACAAAGGAAGATTATAAGAACAACCGAACCACCCGTTTGGGCGAGTTGACTGGAACGGAGTTTCCCCCTGACGTGGCGAAAAAATATTTGGACTTTTACCAAAACAGCGCGCCGGGAGACTTTTGGTATTACCCCAACAACACCGAATGGGGCTGGGTTTACACAACTTCCCTTGTGATCAGAAACTCAAAGGGGAAAAGTTTGGGCGTGATGAGCGTTGACATAAACTTGACAGACATTTCAAGAACGCTGAAAATTTATCCCGTTCACATTCTCGCGGCGAGCCTTGTCTTTTCAGTGGCCTTTATAATCATTCTTATTTTGTGGCTCAACCGCCGCGTAATTCATCCTTTGCGCCGCCTGCAATCTTCCGCCGTTGACTTTGTGTCAAAGGCTTCCGGCGACGACGTTAACAGCTTGAACTTTCAAGACCCGCAAATAAAAACCCAAGACGAAATTCAAAGCCTTTCAAGCGCTTTGGTCACTATGGCTTCCGAAACAAAAAGCTACATGCAAAAGCTTCTTGTGGAAACAAGCGAGCGGGAACGAATTTCCGCCGACCTGAACGTTGCCGCGCAAATCCAAGACGACATGCTGCCCCATGTTTTTCCCCAGCGGGAAGACTTCAACCTTTTCGCTTCGATGAATCCGGCAAAAGAAGTGGGCGGCGACTTTTACGATTTCTTCTTTATTGACGAAAGGCATATCGGACTAGTAATCGCGGACGTTTCTGGAAAGGGAGTGCCCGCCGCGCTCTTTATGGTCATTTCAAAAACGGTCATAAAAAACCGGGCGCTTTCAGGCTCCATTCCGTCGCCGGCGCAAGTCTTGCATGACGCGAACAACCAATTGTGCGAGGGAAACACCCACGGCCTTTTTGTCACGGCTTGGTTCGGCATTTTGGATTTGGACACGGGAATTGTGACTTGCGCCAACGCCGGCCACGAATTTCCCTTTGTCCGCCAAGCGGGCGGAAAATTTGAAATGCTCAAGGATTCCCACGGACTTGTTTTGGCCGGCATTGAAGGCTCGGAATACAAGGCTTACGAAATCAAGCTTGAGCCGGGCGCCACGCTTTTTGTTTACACGGACGGCGTTCCCGAAGCCACCAACAGCGAAGAAAAACTCTTTGGCCTTGAGCGTTTGGAAAAGGCCTTGAACATAGACTGCGCGGCCATGCCAAGAGACTTGCTTTCAAACGTTCGCGGCGAGGTTGACGCCTTTGCCGGAGACGCTCCCCAGTTTGACGACATAACGATGCTCGCGCTAAAATACAACGGTTAGAAAAAATGAAAGCGCTTTTGCCGGCAAAAAATTTTTTTTATTTTCTTTCTCTGCCTTGGAAAAAATTCCAAAAAGCCTCGCCGCTGGTTTCATTTATAGCTGGCCGCTTTTTGACAATGCTGGCCTTGCTTTTTTTGTTGGGCTTGGCCATGTTCGGCCTTATGGAATTGGCTCCCGGCGACATCGTTGACCAAATGATGACCGAGCAAATTATGGCGGGCGCCCAAGGCGACGGCGGCGCCAAAAGCGCTTCTTCCGGCGACAGACAGTTTCAAGAAGAGCAAATGCAGGCTTTGCGGGCCGAACTTGGAATAGACCAGCCTTTTTACATTCAATACGCAAAGTGGCTTAAACGGGTTTTTGTCCAGCATGACTTGGGCGTAAGCCTGATTTCAAGGGCGCCGGTGGGTTTTTTGATTCGCTCCCGATTGTGGAATTCCCTTTTGCTAAATTTAATTTCCCTTGTCTTGATTACTGGCGCGAGCTTCGCTTTGGGAGTTTATTTTTCAAGCAAGGCTGGAAGCCGCCTTGACGTGGCCGTGACTTTTTTCGCGCTTTTTTTCAACGCCTTTCCGGGAATGCTCCTTTTGATTTTACTCCAACTTTTTGCCAGCGTCACAAAGCTTTTTCCTGTCACAGCCTATCCCGACTTTCCATTTTCGGCGGCTCCGGGAAAATTTGTTTTCAGTTATTCCCGCCATGTTTTTTTGCCCTTGCTCGCGTCATTTTTGGGCGGGGCCGGCGGAACGTTGCGGATGATTCGCGCCACAATGCTTGACCAAATGGGCTTGCCTTACATTTTTGCCTTGCGCTCCAGAGGAGTGAGCGAGCGGCGAGTTTACTTCAACCACGCCTTTAGGAACACTTTGAATCCATACATAACCGGAAGCGCCAATTTGCTGGCCGGCCTTTTTTCAGGCTCCCTTGTCCTTGAAATAATTTTCGCCTATCCAGGAATCGGACGCTTGATGTATGACGCGGTTTTGCAGCAGGACATCAATTTGGTTTTGGCGGACGAAATGTTCATCTCCGCCTTGGTTTTGATAGGAATGCTTATAAGCGACATAGCGCTTGCCTTGGTTGACCCCCGCATTCGCTACGGCGGGGAAGGGTGAGGGCCGGCATGAAAAAGTTTTTGTCTTACCTAAAAAAAAGGCCCTTGGCGTTTTTTGGCGTCATTTTTTTGGCGCTCATGTATTTGACAATGATTTTCGCGGAATTTGTGGCGCCTTATTCGCCCACGTTGACTTTTGAGGAAAACACCTTCCACCCGGCAAATTTGCGCCTGACAAAAGAGGGCCTTGCGGCGCGGGAAGCCAAGGCCATAAGCATGATAAATTGGAAATACGCTTTTGTCAAAGGTTCGGAAGTCAAAGTCCGCTTTTTTGCCAAGGGAGAAGCCTACAAACTTTTGGGCTTGATTCCTTGCAGCCGCCACTTGTTTGGAACCCAAGACCCGTCAAGGCCGGTTTACATTTTAGGCGCCGACAATCTTGGCCGCGACATGTTCAGCCGCATGGTTTACGGAAGCCGCATTTCCCTTACAATCGGATTTGTGGCCACCGCCGTCAGCTTGCTTTTGGCCCTTGTCTTTGGCGGCGCCGCCGGCTACTTTGGCGGAAAATGCGATTGGGCCATTATGCGCTTCGCGGAATTTTTCATGCTTGTTCCGTCCTTGTATTTAATTTTGTTTTTGCGCTCTCTTTTAAATTCAAAGCTGGACAGCGGAACAAGCTACATGATAATAACGATGATTCTTTCTCTGGTGGGTTGGCCCGGAAGCGCCAGAACGATTCGCGGAATGGCGCACGCCATCAAGCGGGAAGACTTTGTTCAAAACGCCGCGCTGGAAAGCCTTCCTCCTCTTGCGATAATTTTTAGGCACATCATTCCGCAGATTTCAAGCCTTTTGATTGTGAGCGCGGCTCTAAGCGTTCCCGGCTTCATTATGAGCGAGACGACCCTTTCTTATTTGGGTTTGGGAATCGCCGACCCCGCTGTAAGCTGGGGTTCCATGATTAACAGGGAAATATCCACGCTTTCAAATTTAAGCCGCTATCCTTGGCTTTTAAATCCTGTCTGGCTTTTGCTTTTTGTGACCCTTGCCTTTAACTTTTTGGGCGACGCCATGCGGGACTACTTTGATCCTTATCACGCCATTTTTCCCACATGGAAGAGAAAAAAGACTATGAAGGCCGGGGACAAAAAAGACGCGGCCGCCAAGACCGAGCGTGACCCTTTGGTTGAACAAAAAGTCGCCCCCGATGACGCCCTTCTAAAAATCCAAAACTTGCGGGTCAGTTTTGAAAGCCTTGACTCCAATCAGCCGGCTGCGCAAGCTGTTCGCGGAATAAGCTATTATGTCAAGCGGGGAGAAATTCTAGGAATTGTGGGAGAGTCGGGAAGCGGAAAGTCCGTAAGCTCCACGGCCATTCCGGGCTTGCTTCCGTCAAACGCCCGCGTTTCGGGAAAAATAATTTTTGACGGAGCGGATCTTTCGGCCATGAGCCAAAAAGAGCTTCGTTCTTACAGAGGTAAAAAAATCGCGCTTGTTCTTCAAGAGCCGGGCCGCTCCTTTGACCCCTTGCAAAACATCGGAAGCGTTTTCTTTGAGCTGTATAGAATTTCAGAGCCGAAAATCACAAGAAAAGAAAGCGACGGGCGGGCCGCGAAAATTTTGGAGGAAGTGGGCCTTCCCGATCCAATGAGCCGGCTTAAAAATTATCCCCACCAGTTTTCCGGCGGCCAGCTGCAAAGAATTGGAATCGCGCTTGCCTTGGCGCAAAACGCCGAGCTTTTGATTGCCGACGAGCCGACCACAGCGCTTGACGTTACGATACAGGCGCAAATCGTGAGCCTGCTTTTGGAGTTGAAGAAAAAGCGGGGCCTTTCCATAATCTTCATTTCCCACAACTTGGATTTGGTGGCGCAGATTTCAGACCGCGTTATTGTCATGTATGGCGGCTTGATTATGGAAGAGGGAAGCGCTTCGGAGATTTGCGAGAATCCAAAAAATCCTTACACCAAGGCGCTTTTAAACGCCCTTCCAAAATTTGGAACAAGCTATAAAGATCAAAGGCTTGTTTCAATTCCTGGCGCGGTGGCCAACCCAAAAAATCCGCCGCCGGGTTGTCCCTTTGGCCCCCGCTGCGCTTTTGCAAAAGAGGAATGCAGGCGGGAAGACTTTTCTTGCTGGAAGGAAGGGGAGGCAAAACTATGAGCGACGAAAAAAATGCGCAAGCCCAAAATGCCGCGAGCCGGAATCTTTCTCAAGAGCAAAACGCGGCGGCAAAAACAAAAACTGCCGCAAGCCCAAAAACTTCCGCGGCGTTCTCTCCGCTGATTCTAAGCGTCCAAAATTTGTTCAAAAGCTTTGACCTTGAGGCCGGTTTTTTTGCCAAAAAAGGTCAAAGGGTTTACGCCGTCAACGACATTTCCTTTGACTTGGCGCGGGGGGAAACTTTGGGCGTTGTGGGCGAGTCCGGCTGCGGAAAAAGCACCACGGCCAGGCTTCTTGTGAGAATGTATGAGCCCACAAGCGGCCGCGTTTTGTATTGCCCGAAAACTGCGGCAAGCCCAGAAAGCGGCGGCAGTTTTGGTCTTTCAAACAATAACGGTTTGCAAGCCCAAGAAGGCGCGGGCGGCGGCATTCCCGGACAGGAAAATGTTTTTGCCCCAAATATTTTGCAAGCTCAAAATATTTTTGACTACAAAAAAAAGGATTTGGACGGCTACCGCAGAAAGGTCAAATATGTTTTTCAGGATCCCGCCCGCTCCCTTAATCCAAGAATGTCCTGCCTTTCAATTTTGACGGACGCTTTTTTGCATTCCCCGGAAAAAACAAGCAAGGAAGAATTGCTTGTTCGGGCAAAAAAAGTTTTTGGGGAAGTGGGCTTGCCTGAGGCGCAAATAGAAAAGAGGCCGTCGGAATTTTCAGGCGGCCAGCGCCAGCGCCTTTCCATCGCCCGCGCCTTGATTATGGAGCCGGAACTTTTGATTTGCGACGAGGTTGTGAGCGCCCTTGACGTTTCGATTCAGGGACAAATATTGAATTTGCTTCAAGACTTGCGCTCCTCAAAAAAACTTTCCTTCATTTTCATAACCCACGACCTAAAAGTGGCGCTTTGGTTTTGCGACCGCATAGCCGTCATGTATCGCGGCGCGATAGTTGAGGAAGCGGCCGCCCAAAACTTGTTCCAAAGCGCCCGCCATCCATACACAAGGCTTTTGTTCGACGTGGCGCGGGGCAAGGGCCAAAAATCATCGGTGGAAGTGAAGAGCGTTTTGTCAAAAGAAAGCGGCTGCCCCTTTGCCCACCGTTGCCCCCGCGCCAAGGCCGAGTGCCATGCCCTTCTTCCGCCTTTAAGGGAAGTTGAGCCGGGACACAAGGTTAGGTGCCTTTTGCCCTAGAGGGTAAAGGGCTTTTTTCCGATATTGCGCAAAATTCCGCGATTCGCTATAATAGAAAATTGTGAAAGTTACGTCTGTTTGCTTGAGTCCGACGATTCAGAGAACTGTTTCGTTCAAGACTTTTTTATTGAACAAAGTGAATCGTTCCGAAAAATACGGGGTTTGGGCTTCTGGAAAGGCCGTGAACGCGGCCCGGGTTTTGAACCAGCTTGAGCAGGGGTCTGTCCGCGTTGTGTGTCCTCTTGGCGAGGAAAACCAAAAGCGCTTCACCGAATTTGCGGAGCGGGACCTTCTTTTGCTCAGCCCTGTGACAATTCCCGGAAACACTCGCGAATGCTGGACTGTTCTTGACAAGACCGCCCGCACCACCACCGAGCTTGTTGTCGGCGAGCCGGCGCTGGAAAAATTGCCTCAAAGCAAAGTTGACGAATTTTTGGACGCAGTTACCGAAAGCTTGAGCGATTCGGACGCTCTTTTGATTGCTGGAAGCCGGCCCGCCATTTGGCCCGACAGCCTTTCAAGCGACATTTGCAAAATGGCTTCTGACGCTGGAAAAATAACGCTGGTTGACTTTTGGGGCGACGACCTAAAGCGAACCTTAAAGGCTTGCCAACCCACAGTTGTGAAAATCAATGAGGAAGAATTCTTTTCTACCTTTGGAGGAAAAAGTGGCGTGGCGGGCTTGAAGTCCGCCCTCACGACAGCCAGCAAAAAGCATGACACGATTTTCATTGTGACTCGCGGAGACAAGGCCACGTACGCAGCCCAAAAGGGAAAGGTCTTTGAGGCCGACACCGAAAAAGATTTGAAAATCGTGAACACCACCGCTTGCGGAGACGCTTTCGCCGCGGGCTTTTTGCATGAATATTTAAAGAGCGGCGACATTCCAGCCGCCCTTAAAAAAGGAACTTGGTGCGCCGCCCGCAACGCGGAAAACGAGTGCCCCGGCTCCCTTCAATAAAAAAGGAAAACTTTATGTCAGCTGACGAACACTTGCAGACGGTCCGCCATTCATTGGCGCATGTTATGGCTGAGGCCATTTCACATTTATTCCCTGGAGCGGAATTTGCGATTGGCCCTGCGATTGAAAACGGCTTTTACTACGACATCGACTTTAAGGAAAAGAAAATCACAGAAGATGATTTTCCTGCCGTGGAAAAAGAAATGCGCCGGATTTTGGCCGGAAACTTTGACTTTGTCAGAAAGGAAGTCAGCCGTTCCGAAGCCTTAAAGCTTTTTGAAGGCCATCAGTTTAAGACGGAACTTATCAACGACCTTCCAGAGGACGCGACGATTTCGGTTTACACCCAAGACGACTTTACCGATCTTTGCCGCGGCCCCCACGTTTCAAACACAAAGGAAATAAACGCCCAAAGCTTCAAGCTTACAAAGCTTGCTGGAGCCTATTGGCGGGGCGACAGCTCAAGGCCCATGCTTACCCGCGTTTACGCCGTGGCCTTTGAAAAGCCCAACGACTTAAAGGACTACCTTAAGATGTTGGAAGAGGCCGAAAAGCGCGACCACCGCCGCCTTGGAGTGGAGATGGACTTGTTCCACCTTGACCCCGAAGACCCGGGCCAGATTTTCTGGCACCCCAACGGATGGACAATCTACACCACTATGCAGGACTACATGAGAAAAATGGTTCGCCGCGACGGATACCTTGAAGTGAACACTCCCGCCATCATGCCCCGAAGCCTTTGGGAAAAAAGCGGACACTGGGGCCACTACCAAAAGAACATGTTCATTACCGAAAGCGAAAAGCGCCTCTTTGCCATAAAGCCCATGAACTGTCCCGGCGCGCTTGAAATTTTTAAAAGCCGCCAGCGCAGTTACAAAGACTTGCCCTTGCGCTTGGCCGAGTTCGGCCATGATGTCCGAAACGAGCCCAGCGGAACCTTGCACGGAGTGATGCGCGTCCGCGGCTTTGTCCAGGACGACGCCCACATTTTGTGCGAAGAAAGCCAGATTGGAAGCGAAGTCGCCAAGTTCTGCAAGCTTTTAAAGAACGTTTACCACGACTTTGGCTTTGACGACTTGGTTGTAAAATTTTCGACGATGCCCGACGACCATGTTGGCGACGAGGCTACTTGGCAGCGCGCCGAAAAAGCCTTGGCCGACGCTTGCCATGAGGCCGGCTTGGAATACGAAATTCAGCCCAAGGAAGGAGCCTTTTACGGCCCCAAGCTTGAGTTCAAGTTGTATGACACCCTTGGCCGGGAATGGCAGTGCGGAACTATTCAGGTTGACTACCAGCTTCCGTCCGCCGAGCGCCTTGACGCCACTTACATCGGAGCGGACAACCAAAAGCACCATCCGGTAATGCTTCACCGCGCCGTCCTTGGAAGCTTTGAGCGCTTCTTGGGAATCTTGATAGAAAATTACGCCGGAAACTTCCCGGCCTGGCTTGCCTTTGAGCAGGTTGCCCTGGTTCCGATTTCCAACGCCTTTGACGACTACGCCAAGAAAGTCAACGACGCGCTTTTGGCCGCCGACATCAGAAGCCAGGCTTACTTGTCGGAAGAAAACATGAAGGCCAAAATCAAGATGATTACAAAGGAACACAAGACTCCTTACATCTTGGTTGTCGGCGAGCGCGAGCAGGCGGAGGGAACTGTTGCCGTCCGCTTTAGGCAGTCGAGCGGCCTCCAGCAGCAGACGATGAAAGTCGAGGATTTTGTAAAATACGTCCAGGAAAAAGTTGCGACGCATTTTAACGGAATCTGACATTGACTTAAAAAAAATGGCCGCGGCTTAATGGTCGCGGCTTTTTTTTCTGGCAGTTTTCGTTTTTGCGAATTTTCGGCGATTTTTTTTGCTAAAAAATTAATTTTGCGGAAAGGGCGATTATGCTTTCTGTAAGGCCGCGGCCGTCGGCGAGGGAGCCGATGGGAATGAACCAGCGCGCCTCAAAGCCCGCCGCGATTCTTGGAGAAAAATTCCATTCCCAGGCGGCGAAAATTTCAGGGTATAAAAAGCGGGCGTTCTTCCAAAACCATTTTTGAATTTCGTTTTTGTCGCCGCCCGCGCTGCCGCTTGCGCCTGTGTCGCCTTCCGAAACTCCGTTTGCCAAAAGCGCCGCCCTGGCCAAAATTCCAAGGCCCGCTCCCGCCTCCACTTGGCAATTTTCAAACCTAAAGGTGGCGGCGGCGGGAATGTCCAGCATGAAGTTCAGGACAAGGGCCGTCCTGTTTTCCACTTCGGCGGGCAGGGCGTTTTTTCCGTCCCACAAGTAGTAGCTTGTCCAAAAAGAAAGGCGGGGCTGAAAAGACAAAAAGGCCTTGTTGGGCCAAATGGCTCCAAAGGAAAGCGCGAAGGCGGCGGGGCTTGGAGCGCTTTTAAGCTTGCTTTCAGTGTTTATGGTGATGTTGGCGCCCAGATTTACAAAGGGCGAAACTTGGGACCAAAATTCCTTTCCGTTTTTTGCGGGAGTGTAGGAGCCGCCAAAAAGGTTTTGAAATTTTTTACCGCCGCCTTTTTGCGAATCTCCTCCTGCGGCTGGCTCTTGGCCGCTTTTTTCTTGGGAATCTTGGGCAAAAGAAAAATTTGAGGCAAGGGCCAAAAGCGCTAAAAGCAAAAGTATTTTTTTCATTCTCAGTCCTTGTATAAAACTTTTTTTAGGTCAACTTGCAAAAAGCCCGCGCGGCCGGTTTTGTAAAAATCGCTTTGTTCCCAAGAGGCAAAGAGCGTTGTTCCCGAAAATCCAAAGTCTGTGTACTTGTAGCCATGGGGAAGCTTTGGCAGGCGGAGCGCCAAATTTCTTGAGTTGTTCAAAATCTTGTTGGCGTATAAGGCGCCGTTCAAGTAAAGGGTTCCGTCCTCAAAAAGCGCGGCCACCCAAGTCGCGCTCAACTGGACGACGGCGCGGGCGATGCTGTTGGGGTCTTTTATTTTTGAATGAATGAATTCCCGCGCCGTGGCTCCCCCTGAATCCTTGCATTCAACATAATAGTCTAGGTTTTGGGGAAGGCCCTTCAACAAATTTTTTACCCTGGCCGGCGCCGCGGAAAAATCTTTTGGCCTTCGGACGGAACGGAATTCTTCTTCCGAAGATTTTTGAATCGCGATTAAATTTTTTTCAGGCGAAATGGAAAGCAGCGCGGTTTCCGGCCTGAATTTTAGGTAAGAAAAATTTGTCTCGCTTTCTGTGTAATTTTTTATTGAGCAAAACCATTCTTTTCCGTCCCAGCAAAAATCGTTCACTTCGGAATTTGCGGGAAGAGACAAATTTTCGTAAGTCAATATTGGAAACGAAACGCCGGAGTCCGGGCTGAATTGAATCAAGAAGGGGCGGAAGGGAAGGTTCTTTGAAATCTTTTCGTTAAAGTAGCTGTTCCTGTAAACTGAATAAATCGGCGAGCCGTTCATAAAGACAATTTTGTCCGCCGTGCGCTCCTCAAAAAATTGCGGGTCTTTAAATACCTTTAGTCCGCTTTGCGCCATGACTATTATTCCAAGCCGGTTCACAAGCGCGAAAATTTTGGGCTCGCCCGCCTGAGTCATGTCAAGAGGGCTTTTTTCGGAACTTTGCGCCATGCATGAAACGCGAAGGGCTTCTGTCCAAGGCTTTTGCAAAACGGCCGGAGATTTTTGCGGCGAGATTGTCGGAGAAAATCCGTCTTTGTTGAGCGCGAACCACTTGTGCTCCGACGCTTTTTTTTCTATCAAAATTGTTTCAGCCTCTTGTTCCGGAAGGGAATCCTTGGAGCAAGAAACAAGTTGGGCGGAGCAGGCCGCGGAAAGAAGAGCCGCCGCCAAAATCAAGGAGGCCTTTTTTTTGCTTGAGAAAACTTCTTTTTTGCAAAAATGATTATTTTCTTTTTTCAATTTCCATTCCGCAAAGAGAGTCGCAAATTTCATTGTATTTGATTCCGGCGTGGCCCTTGACCCAATTCCATTTTAGGTCGCTGAATTTTTGGGCCAGAGAATCCAATTCCATCCACAAGTCTTGGTTTTTTACCGGCTGCTTGGCCGCGTTCTTCCAGCCCTTGGCCTTCCAAGATTTTATCCAACTGGTGATTCCGTTCTTGACATATTGGCTGTCGCTAAAAACGCTGATGTCGTCGCTTGATGAAAAATTGGCCGCGGAAAATTTCAAGGCTTCGATGGCGGCCGTCAATTCCATTCTGTTGTTTGTGGTGTTTTTTTCGCCGCCTGAAAGTCGGGTTTCGCTTCCGTTTGCCAAAACGACGCTTCCCCAGCCGCCAGGCCCCGGATTTCCAGAGCAGCCGCCGTCAGTGTAAATTACGATTTCCATTTTTCCCCACTCGTCTTTATTCTAGCGCTTTTTTTGCGAATCTGCAAGCGAAACGCGCTAAATCAGTTCAAGACAAAAAGGGGTGGCGGTTTGGTCTTGAAGTCATTCCTAGCTTTCGGCAAAGAAGGCGAGGATTCTGTCGGGGTAGTCGGGGGCTTCGTCGTAGACCGCGTGGCCGTAGTTTTTGTACACGCAGGAACGGGCGGAAGTTCCGGCAAGGCGCGCGATTTGTGGAGCGGCGTCCGCGCCGAAGATTTTGTCAAGGCCCGCGCCTACGGCAAGGATTGGGCATTTTATTTTAGGAAGAATGTCGGACGCGTCAAAGCCTAAAAGGGCGCGCGCAAAAGTGGCGAAGCGCTTTAGGTCTGCGCTTGTCGCTCCGGCTAAGGAAGCCATAATCGCGTCTTTGTAGCGCTCGTAAAAGCTGGGGGTGTAGACCGCTTGGGCAAAGGCTTGGTTAAGCTCTAAAAGCTTTTCTTCTTCCGCCAAGCGCGCCCAGCCTTCTATGATCGCGGCGGCAGTGTCCGTCATTTTTGCGCATGTCGAGCCCAAAAAAAGCTTTGCGGTCAAGTCGGGGCGGCTTTTAGCGAGCGCCTGGGCCGCTATTCCTCCGGCGGAAATTCCCACGACGCAAGCGCCTTTAACGCCAAGCGAGTCCAAGGCTTCGGCCGCCGCTTGCGCCAAAAAATCCGCGCCGCAATTTTGTGGCGGCTCCAGCGGCCGGTCCAACAAATAAATTTTATAGCCGTCCAAAAATTTTTGGTAGCGGTCGGCCACTGCGCGCGCAAAGGGCATAAGGCTTTTTATGGAAAGCCCCGGCAAAATTACAAGCGGCTTTGCGCCGCGCCCAAAAACGGCGCATTCGCATTGCGCGGAGGAGGTGCAGATGGTTTGTGTGGCGGGGGTGTGGTTCATAAAGCGCAAAGTTCCTCTTCGGATATATCCCATTTTGGATTATTGTAGCGCGGTTCGTGTTGTTTTGCTATAGATTTTCTATTGGAAATGCAGTATAATTAAAATATGACTTTGGCAAG
This sequence comes from uncultured Treponema sp., assembly GCA_937902125.1. GTDB lineage: Bacteria > Spirochaetota > Spirochaetia > Treponematales > Treponemataceae > Treponema_D. The sequence continues at coordinate 4,747 of CALDIB010000016.1, read as the reverse complement.
GCCTTTTGTAAAATGGGTTGGTGGAAAAAGCCAATTGCTTGAAGAAATTAGAGAAAAGTATCCTCAGAAAATCGAAAAATATTGCGAGCCTTTTGTTGGCGGCGGCGCTGTGCTTTTTGATGTTCTAAGCAAATTTCAGCCGAAAAAAGTTTTGATAAACGACATAAACAAAGAGCTCATAAATACTTATGAACAGATTCGTGACAATTGCGATGATTTGATTTTACAGTTGTCAGAAAATCAAAACAAATATAAAAGCCAATCATTGGATGAAAACAAGGCTTTCTATTACGAAAAACGCGAGCGCTACAACGAACTGAAAATCAATGTCGATGAAGCGAAAAATCTTGAGAAGGCCGCGCTATTCATCTTTTTGAACAAAACCTGTTTTAACGGCTTGTATCGTGTTAATTCAAAAGGCTTGTTCAATGTTCCATTTAATAATGCGAAAAATCCGCTTTTGTGTGATGAAGAAAATTTGCGCGCTTGTTCAGAATTATTACAGAATGTTCAGATGACGGTCGGCGATTATTCAAAGACAAAAAAATTCATTGACAGCAAAACTTTTGTATACATCGACCCGCCCTATCGCCCGATAACGCAAACTTCCGCTTTTACTTCTTATAGTGAAAGTCAATTTGCAGATAAGGAACAGGTTGAACTCGGTAATTTTATTGAAGAAATAGCGAGTGAAGGAGCTATGGTTCTTGCTAGTAATTCAGATCCTAAAAACACAGACAAAAACGATAATTTTTTTGATGACCTTTATTCGAAATTTGCAATTGAGCGAGTGTCAGCCTCAAGAATGATAAATTCAAATGCAAAAAAGCGTGGAGCTATTAAAGAATTGTTAATTAGCAATATCGCTGGCGTGTTTTAAATTTTAGGGATAATAATTTTTATGAAAAGAGATTTCGCAAACTGGCTTGCCACTTTTAGGGATAGTATCGCAACTTATTCATATTATGTTGACTTTGAAAAAGTCTATGGAAATGTTGACAATATAAAAATTGAACTAAATATACTTAATTCTTTGATTGGATCTAAAAATATAAAGAACGATTTTGAGAAACTTCTTGAAAAATATCCAGAGACTTTAAAATGCATTCCGATTTTGCTTGCAGTTCGCAATTCTGAAATTTGTGTTTCAGATGAGTCTGGAACAACTCAGTTTGATTTTACGACGCAAATACATTCTATTTCTGATTATGCAATGTTTATGGAGAAATCAGGTCTTTTTGATTTGTTGCAAAATCATCTTGTCGGAAATCTTCTTGATTATGTTACGGGTGTTGAAACAGGACTTGACTCAAATGGACGCAAAAATCGTGGCGGTCACTTGATGGAGGATTTGGTCGAATCGTTCATCAAAAAGGCTGGCTTTATAAAAGACAAAAATTACTTTAAGGAAATGTACATACACGAAATTTCCGAGAAGTGGGGAATTGATTTGTCCGCCATTTCAAATCAAGGAAAAATGTAAAAGCGCTTTGATTATGTTATAAAAACAAAAAATCAAATTTATGTAATTGAAACAAACTTTTACGGAAGCGGCGGTTCTAAGTTAAATGAAACTTCCAGAAGTTATAAGACGCTTGCTCAGGAAATAGAAACCATTGACGGAGTCACTTTCGTTTGGTTTACAGATGGTAACGGATGGATAAGCGCTCGTCATAATCTTGAAGAAACTTTTGACGTTATGGAGCATATCTACTGCATTGCTGATATGGAAAATGACGTGATGGAGAGAGTTTTTAAATAGGAGTAAAAAATGGGCAAAAGAGAAATGCCTAGTTCGATAATTATAAAGGGAGAAAAACTGCCTCTGTTGACTCAGTTTCCTGTTAATGACCATTTTCAAATAGGCGTTTACCAAGGAACTTTATCTGAGTTTGATATGATTATAAAATATAAGCAGTTGTTGGATAATGATTGGACAAGAGCGAGGACGCCTAAACATATTCATTGGGCTGTTGATATTTTGATAAAGCAACATGAAAATCCTGATGCAACAAACAGGTTCTTAGATTTTTTACTAAAGTATTGGAATTCAGTTACGCCATTGTTGTCAAAAAAAGAAAGAACAGAAGCTTTAAATACGGAAAAGTTATTGCAACAAGTTAACAAAGAATCGTTGCGTTATTCTGAACTTGCCGAAAAAGGTGAATACAGTATAAAATTTCTCATTTTGCTTGCACAATTGCTTATGCTCCAAGAAAAGACAAATTATCATGAAGCATATATGTTTAAGAATTTACTTGAGCAGTTAAAGGCTCATCAAGATATCTATAAGATTGTTTCAATCGCTACTCATCGATAAGGGGCAATGTTATTTCAATTCATCCTTTTTATCGTTCTTCAAACAAAGATTTCACTCTTGCAAAAGGAGATTGCCTTGAGTTGCTTCCCAATATAAATTTTCAATTTGACATGGTTTTTGCCGATCCGCCGTATTTTCTTTCTAATGGCGGAATTTCTGTCCAGAGCGGAAAGCAGGTGAACGTGAACAAGGGTGATTGGGACAAATCGCAAGGCTTTGAAAAGGACAACGAATTCAACCGCAAATGGCTAGGGCTTTGTCGCGACAAGCTAAAAGAAGACGGCACTATTTGGATTAGCGGAACTTATCACAATATTTTTTCTGTGGCTCAAATGTTAAACGAATTGAATTTTCGCATTCTTAATTGCATCACTTGGGCAAAGACAAATCCGCCGCCAAATCTTTCTTGCAAGTTTTTCACTCATTCCACAGAGTTTATTTTGTGGGCAAGAAAAAGCAAGAAAGTGACGCATTATTATAATTATGAACTGATGAAAGAAATCAACGGCGGAACGCAAATGCGCGATTTGTGGAGTTTGCCTGCAATAGCAAAATGGGAAAAATCTTGCGGAAAGCACCCGACGCAAAAGCCGCTTCCTCTGCTTGCCAGAATAATTCTTGCTTCCACAAAAGAGAACGCTTGGATTTTAGACCCGTTCACTGGAGCAAGCACTACAGGCATTGCCGCAAGTTTGCTGAACCGCCGTTTTTTAGGAATTGACAAAGAAGAAGAGTTTTTGTTACTCTCTCAAAAACGTCGCGAAGAAATTGACGATGTTAAGATACGTTTTGAATACAGAGAAAAAATTATAAAATGCTCAGACAAGCCGTTGAATAAAATATTGGAAATTCATGACAATGAGCCGTATTATGGAATCGATTTGCCTTTGTTGTAATCCGCGTGAGGGCTTGTCAGTCCGCGTGAGGGATTGTCAGTCCGCGTGAGCGGACAAGTAAATAAATTTCCTAGATAAAGCGGAACGTAGTTACGCATTGTAGGCGCGGCGCAGCCGGACGCGAACCGAAGGGAGCGGCTGAAGCGACAGCGAAGCGCGAAAAGCCCGGCCCGCCGCAAGGCGGGACACGCCCAAAAAATTCTTCAAAATTCCCCTTGTCGAATCGCTTTTTTTTTATTAAATTTAAAGGTGTAAAAAGAAAATCTTCCAACAAAATTTCTACGGAAATTTCGTATAGGAATTTATAGGAGTAAAGTAATGGCAAAACAGTTGTTGTTCAATGAAGACGCCCGCAAAAAGTTGCTTTCAGGCGCCGAGCAAATCGCTAAGGCGGTGAAAGTTACGCTTGGACCTTGCGGCCGCATGGTAATGCTTGACAAAAAATACGGCTCGCCCACAATCACAAAGGACGGAGTCAGCGTCGCAAAAGAAGTTGAGCTTAAGGATCCCTACGAAAACATGGGCGCGCAGTTCGTTCGCGAAGTCGCTTCCAAGACAAACGACGACGCCGGCGACGGAACCACAACCGCCACAGTTTTGGCCTACGCCTTGGTTCGCGAAGGACTCAAGTCTGTGGCCGCCGGAATGACTCCGATTGCCGTAAAGCGGGGAATGGACAAGGCCGTGGCCCTTACAATCGCCGAAATCAAAAAGAATTCCAAGCCTGTTAAGGGCGCTGACGACATCACCCACATCGCCACAATTTCCGCCAACAACGACGAGGAAATCGGAAAGATGCTCGCCGACGCCATTGAGAAGGTTGGAAAGGACGGAGTCATCACAGTCGAAGAGTCAAAGAACATGGACACAACTGTTGACACTGTTGAAGGAATGCAGTTTGACAGGGGATACATTTCCTCTTACTTCATCAACGACCGGGACAGAATGGAAGCCGATTTTGAAGATCCCTACATTTTGATTCACGACAAAAAGATTTCAACAATGAAAGACCTCCTTCCGATTTTGGAAAAAGTCGCCAACGAAGGCCGCTCTCTTGTCATCATCGCCGAAGACGTTGACGGAGAGGCTTTGACAACTTTGGTCTTGAACACAATCCGCGGAACAATCAAGGTTTGCGCCGTAAAGGCTCCCGGTTTTGGCGACCGCAGAAAGGACATGCTTCAGGACATCGCCATTTTGACTGGCGGCCAGGTTGTTTCAGAAGAAGTTGGAATCAAACTTGAAAACGCCGACCTTTCAATGCTTGGAAAGGCCAAGTCTGTCAAGATTGACAAGGACAACACTACAATCGTTGGAGGCGCGGGCGCAAAGAAAGCCATAGCTGAGCGCGTCGCCGAGATTAAGAACCAGATTGAAAAGTCAACTTCTACATACGACAAAGAGCAGCTCCAGAAGCGCTTGGCCAAGTTGGCCGGCGGAGTCGCCGTAATCAATGTTGGCGCCACCACAGAAACAGAAATGAAGGAAAAGAAGTTCCGCGTTGAGGACACTATTGCCGCAACCCGCGCCG
>CALDIB010000015.1 GCA_937902125.1 uncultured Treponema sp. | reverse complement strand
AGTTTTCGAACAAGTCTATTATAGCGCGCTATTAAAAAAAATAAAAGTGTCATTGTAATTTTTTTTATTCTGTGTTATTCTATTATAAGAACGGCTTTTTGAAAAAACTATGGCCGTCAGGAGATTGTCTTATGAAAAAACTTTTTATTTTGCTAACAGCTTCTTTGGCCTTGGCCTCATTCGCATTTGCGGAAGACGCCGCTACAATCGTTGACAAGTCTGTAAGCATCACGCCGCCGGAATTCTCAATCACCAACATCAGCTTCCAGTTTTTTGACAAAAGCGGAAAGCTTGAGCGCGACTTGGTTGTAGACCAGTATGGCCGCAACCGCGCGGATTTAATCGAAACCGTTTTCTCTTTTACGGCAGACGCGGACATTAAAAACACCCGCTTGCTTCAGGCCGAAAAAAAGGGCAAGCAGGACGACAAATGGATTTTCTTGCCGTCAGTGGGAACCGCCCGCCGCGTTTCTTCAGCCGAGCGCCAAAAGTCATTTGTAGGCTCAGAATTCGCTTACGACGACATGTCTTTGCGAGACGCCGCCTTGGACACGCACACAATGATTAACGAAAACGTGTCAAAGAAAGTCGGCCCCGCCACTTACACTTGCTGGCAGATTGAGTCTGTTCCAATCAAAAAGGCCGACTCAGGATATTCAAAGCGCGTTCAGTTCATCGACAAAAAGACCTACTTGCCCGTTTTTGTCGAATACTACGACAAAAAAGGCGCCCTTCTCAAGACTTGCGGAATCGAAGAAATCCGCACAGAAACTGGCGTCACAGGCAAAAGCTATCCTATCCGCTGGAAGGTTAGAATGGAAAACAAGCAGAACGGCCGCGCCACTTTGGTTACCCTCAGAAAGCAGACCATCGACAAGCAGGTTCCGGACAAGACATTCACTCAGGGATGGCTTGTTTCAGGAAAGTAAAAATCAATTGCGGCGCGGATAAAGTTTTCCCGCCGCGACAATCCTTTAACAAAAAGGCGCGGCAAAAACCGCGTCTTTTTTTATTTTCAAAGTTACCTCTAAAAATTGCAATTTTTAGAGGTTCCCTTAAAAAATTTCCACAAAAAAATTCGCAATAAATTTTTAAAAAGCGCTTGACGAAAGGCGCTAAATGACATTATATTATGTTTATCGGTTCAAATAATTGAACCTATAAACCAATATATCTTTTAGACGGAGTTTTTTATGAAAAACCTTCTAAAGCATCCTCGGCTTGTCATCGCCATTTGTCTTGCGATTACAGTCGCCTTTGCAATTCCCCTTGTTTCTGTTTCTATAGAAAACACAGTGCGCCGCTATATGCCGCCAAAAAGCGATTCTTACACTCGCTTGATTGGAACGGAAGAAGAATTCGGCAGCATGATTTCAATCGGCATTTCCCTTGAAACGGACAACGAAAGCATTTTGACGCCGGAATACATCGACGTAATCCGACAAATCACCGACCAAATTGATGCTCTTGAGGGCATCAAGTCAATCAACTCAATCACAAAAATTGACTATGTTTACTCTCTTGACGGCGGACTTGCGGCCGGCCAGCTGCTTGACGACGATTACGCCGGAACAAAAAAAGACATTCAGTCCATAAAGCAAAAAATCATCGACTGGCAGGACATGTATAACCGCGTCATTGTTGACGACGACTTTCAGGCGGCCCAAATCGCGGCCACAGTTGACCCGGAATTTGGCTCCACCCAGCAAATCGAACTTTTGCACAAAATCCAGGACATCGCTTACAAGGCCGTCCAAGGCCACAACCTTGAAGTCCGCTTCTACGGCGACCCGGTGTTGAGCGACAACGCTTCGGACTACATGATTCACGACTTGCTTACATTGATTCCCCTTGTAACCCTTGTAGTTCTTCTTTCGCTTTACTTCTCTTTCCACACGTTCTCGGGAACCCTTTTGCCCCTCATTTCCGTTTTGATGGCAACTGTTTGGTCTTGCGGAATCATGGCCTTGCTGCATGTCACGTTCACAATCGTGGCCAGCGTAATCCCGGTATGCTTGATTGCCTGCGGCTCCGCTTACGGAATCCATGTAATCACCCACTACGAAGCGGCCGTCAAAAAGATTGACGGCGAAATCACAAAAGAAAAGCATATTGAAGCCATTTGCGAAGGCCTTAAGGACGTTTGGGTGGCCGTTTTGCTGGCCGCAATCACCACAATAGCGGGCTTCATTTCCCTTGTTACAAGCCCCATCGAGCCTCTTAAAAGCTTCGCGATTTTCTCAGCGGCCGGCGTGGCCTTCTCGTTGATTATTTCAATCACGTTCATTCCCGCCGCGCTTTCATTGAGGCCCCTTAAAAGAGTTGGAAAACGCCGCTTTAGCCAACTTTCAGAAAAAATCAAGGCAAAAGTTTTGCGGGAGCGGGAACGTCTTGGAGGCCACAAGGCAGAGGCGCGCGGCCGCACCTTGTACAACATTTACCACTTCTGCGCAGGCACAAAGCCCCGCCTTGTGATTTTCTCTGTTCTTATTTGCTTGTTCTCATTCCTTGGAGTCAAGCGCTTGGTAATAAACACTTCATTGGTTGGCTACTTCCCGCCGGCCAGCAAGTTCCGCCAAGACATTGACTTTGTTGACAGAACCTTTGCCGGAACCAACGACGTTTACTTTGTAATCTCAGGCCAGGAAAAAGGCGACATGACAAAGCCCGAAATCCTTAAAAAGGTTGACGACTTGCAAAACCACTTGCTGAACGAATATCCCGAAATTGGAAAAGCCGTGTCGTTCACAACATTCATAAAAAGAATGAACCAAGTCATGCACGCGCCTATGCTTGAGCCTGCCGACAGTTCGGACGACTTTGCCGCCTCCGATTCAGGCTCCTATGCCGAAGACGATTGGGGCGATTCCGGCGATGACTGGGGCGACAGTTCCGACGATTGGGGCTCAAGCGGCAACGATTGGGCCGACTCTGGCGACGATTGGGGCGAAGGCTCTTCCGAAGAAGAAAGCGTCGCGACAGCGCAAACCAAGGATTGGGTTGACCCCAACATTCAGCACGCAAAAAATTTGCAACAGCAAATCACCGTGCAAAAGGCGCTTGAACTGTTCCATTCAGCCTACACTCAGGCGGGCGGAAAAAACGCCACAGTTGACGGAATGATGACTGAATTGGAAAAGCTCTTTAACTTTAACGGCATAGACTACTACGAAGTTCCCTACGACTTGGACAAGTATCCCGCCGCCAACCGCGAAGGCTTGGCCAACCTTGTAAGCCAATACCTGTTGCTTTACAGCGGCTCGCTTGACCGCTTTAGCGACGACCAGCTGGCTCCCAAGACAATCCGCATGCAGGTTCAGCTAAGAAGCCACGACACGCACAAAATCAAGGAAATCATCAACGAAGCCAAGGCTTACGCGGCCGCCAACTTCCCCGCCGGCTACACGCTCGAAGCCACAGGCAACGGCGAAATGGAAGTTTCTATGACCGACATGGTTGTTTCTAGCCAAATCACCAGCATCTTGTTCTCAATCTTTATGGTGTTCCTTATCATCGCGATTTCGTTCAAGTCGCCGGTGGCCGGCCTTTTGGGCGCCGTTCCCCTGGCCTTTACGATTATCCTCAACTTTATGACGATGGGATTCACAGGCATTCAGCTTGACTTAGTGACAAGCATCATAGCCAGCGTGGCCATCGGCGTTGGAATTGACTACACCATTCACTTTATGGAAAGCTACAAGGCCGAACGCGCCAAAAGCGACAACGTTGAGGAAGTTACAATGAACACATTCGCCGTAAGCGGCTTGGGAATTGTAACCAACGCGCTCGCTGTTGGTTTAGGTTTCTTGGTATTGCTTTTCTCAAGATTCCAAATCTTGAGGTACATCGGATTGCTGGTGGCCATTGTTATGTTCTCCAGCTCTTTCTTGGCTATGACTGTAATTCCGGGCGTTCTCAACGCGTTTGACCCCAAATTCATCAAGCCAAAAGAGGATAAAAAAGAGGCTTAAAAAAGATTGTCGGGTCAAGCCCGACAATGACACATGGAATGTCATTCCCGCGCTCGATGTGTGGAATGGCGCAAAATGTCATTCCCGCGCTTGACGCATGGAATGGCGCAAAAATGTCGTTCCCGCGCCTGATGTGTGGAATGACGCAAAATGTCATTCCCGCGCTTGACGCGGGAATCTAAACAAACCAAAATTACCTTTAAGGAGGGTAAATTTATGAAAATGACAAAATTGATTGCAGCGGCGGCCGTTCTTGCCGCAGGAAGCTTGGCCTTTGCCCTTGACGGAAGAACCGTCATGCAGAACGCGGACGACGTAAAAAAGCCCAACTTTACCCGCGCCCAAGTCCAAATGATTTTGATAGAAAAGAGCGGCGCCAAAGAAGTCCGCGTAATCGACGAATGGGGCAAGAACGAAAACGGCCTTTCAACTGTGGTAATGCAGTTCAACACTCCCGCCAGCGTAAAGGGAACCCGCTTTAGCCAAAAAGAAAACGCTTCCGGCCCCGACACAAAATTCATCTTCTTGCCCGATGTCGGAACGGTGCGCCCGGTGGCCGCAAGCCAAGGCTCCAGCTCATTCATGGGAAGCGACGCCACTTACGACGATATGTCCACCCGCGAAGTTGACGAGGACACCCACGAGCTTTTGGCCGAAACCGAAGCCAAAAACGGATTTGCCAACTGCGCCAAGGTAAAGTCAACGCCCAAAGACCTTAAGAGCGCCCAATACGCCTACCGCATTTCTTGGGTAGACAAGGACACATGGGTGCCCGTTTATGTGGAAATGTACAGCAAAAAGAACGGAAAGCTTTGCAAGACCTTGGAAGTAAAAAGCCTTAAGGTAATCAAGGGCTATCCCACTCCGCTTATAAACGAGATGACCAACCTTGAAACCGGCCACAAAACACAGCTTGTTATGAGCGAAGAGCGCCTTAAGTTTGACGAGCCGATCAACCCCGCTTACTTTAGCAAGGGCTTTTTGCAGAACGGAAAAGTTTCCAAATAGGAACGAATGCCGCCGCGCCGCAATTAGAACAACGGCGCGGTTTATAGATGTAACTTTGAAAATGCGCGCCATTTGCAATAATGACAAAATTCTGCTATATTTTTTTTAATACCAAAAGTAAAAATCCACACTACAGTTAAAGGAGATGTTTATGACTGTAACTAAGAAGATTTTTGCCGTAAGCTTGGCCTGCGCCTTGCTCGCGGCGAATGTTCACGCCCAAGACGATTGGGGAAGCGACGGATACGAGCAGGAAGAGTCCGCCGAACCGACTTTTTGGGACAGGTTTAAAATCAACGGCGACGCGACCCTTGCCGGCCGCGCTTACTTTGACAGCGACAAGGCTGGGGAGGCGGAAGTTGACCCTATTCCCCGATTTAAGCTGGGCTTTGACTACGAAGGAAACGCCACAAAATTCAGCTCCAAGCTGCGCTTTGACGAGCAGACGTTAAAGTATGACAACGAGATGATTCTTGACGAATTTAGCGCCGACTTGTTTGTAGGCAACTGGGTTTTGAGCGCCGGAAAAATGAAAGTGGTTTGGGGAAAAGGCGACAAGCTCCATGTGCTTGACAACTTTAACTCCAACAACTACTACGACTTTTTGATTCCCGACTACCTTGACCGCCGCAACGCTGAATATATGTTCCGCGTTCAGTATAACAGCCCCATCGGCTTGCGCTTGGAAGGAATTTACACACCAATCATGCACGGCGAAACATACGCCCAAAAAGGCCGCTGGGTTCCCAACAAAGTCAACACTTTGACGGAGAATGTGACAAATTTAGCAAAAAATCAAATTCTTACAGCTGCGGGAAATGACGGAAAATTAAATGAAGCATCTCTCAACGCTCTGTTGACAGCTTCTTCTATGTCTTCTGACGACCTTTACCCCGACACATACAAGCTTGAATACGGCCAGTTTGGCGGCTACCTTAACTTTACTATAGGACTTTTTGACTTTGGCGTTTCTTACTACAACGGCCGCTACAAGCAGGTTAGCGCCAACACCACAGGCCTAATCGCCGCTGCCGCCGTTGCCCAAAACATAACTACTCTCCAATCTTATATGGGCCTTCCAACCCTTGAATACGACAAGTTGCAGTCCTTTGGCCTTGACATGCAGACGGCCCTTGGCCCCTTTACAATCCGCGCCGAGGCCGTCTACAACCTTACAAAAGACACTGACGGCGACAATCCTTGGGTTCGCAACAACAACATCGGCTACTTGCTGGGCTTTGACGTAAGCCTTCCCATCCACAACGTCACTTTGAACGTTCAGGGAACTGGAAACATCGTTCTTAAAAAAGACGAAATTACGGACGGAAAGCTTTTTGGCGGCTTGATGTCTTCAAAGCAGTATGACGTTGACTACGACCCCACCGGCTGCTACACAAACCACAAGGTTGTCGTCCAGTTGCAGGACACTTTCTACTACGAAAAGATTACAGCCACTGTCAAAGCCATCTACGGCATAGAGCGTTCCGACTTGCTTGTTATGCCCGAACTTTCTTTCAAAGTTCGTGACGGCTGGAAAATCGCCGCCAGCGGCTTGATTATCCACAACTTTGGAACAGAAGAGCACAGCGAATTCTACGGCTGGCTTGACAACAGCTTTGTTCAGTTGTCAGTCAACTACACATTCTAAAAAACCGGGGGCGTCCAAAACAGGGCGTCCCCTTCCTGCGGGGCAGGCAATTATGAATCAGGAAGAAGAACTTTTAAAACTGTTCAAAAATGTCAATGACTTTATTCCCATTTTTCAAGCTCTTGCTGATTCAGAGCGCCTGCTTATTTTGCTCAAGCTCTTTTACGCTGGTTCCAACGGAAAAAACGTCACAGAGCTGAGCGGAAAGACCCGTCTTTCCCGGCCAGCCGTAAGCCACCACCTAAAGGTTCTTAAGGCCGCGGGAATCATCAATTCAAGAAAAGACGGCACGCAAGTTTACTATTCGCTTGACGCCAAGCAAAAAATTTCAAACATTGAGTCTCTTGTGAATGTTTTGCTGAACCATCTAAAAATGATAGACGCAAACCAAGGGCAGCCTATGAACGACGACGCCTTGGAGCGCATTGTAAGCAAAGCCCGAGGCATGATAAAATCCGCGTAGCTTATTGCGGCGCGAAAATTATATTCGCGCCGCAAAAAGAACGAGTCAAGGCTTTTAGCGAAGCGGGCCTTGATTGCCAGCCCGCGTAAGCGGGCAGTATAATCATTTCTTATAGCAAAATGACGCTCTGCGTCATACCGTTCTTAAAGTCCAGTTCCCTCGTCAATTCCCATCATAATGTTCAAACACTGAACCGCGGCGCCGCTGGCCCCTTTTCCAAGGTTGTCAAAGCGGGAACACAGACAAATTCTGTCGTCGTTTCCGTAAACAAAAATTTGCATGTTGTTGGTTCCGCTCAAAGTGTTTGCGGGAATAAAGGCTTCCGGCAAAACTCCTTCGCCCATCAGCGGCGCCACTTGAACAAAGCGGCTTCCATTGTAGTGGTCGGCCAATTGCTCCCGGATTTCAGCGGCGCCTATTTTTTTTGCCAGCATTCTGGCGTGCAAGGGAACCGTAACGGTCATTCCGCTAAAGTAGTCGCATACATAAGGATTAAAAATCGGCTCGTAGTCCAAGCCGCAAATTTTTTTCATTTCCGGCAAGTGCTTGTGGCTTTGCGTCAAAGCGTATTGCCGCGGCGAATCCAACTCGGGATTGCGGCCTGGATCTTCATACTGCGCGATGGCTTTTTTTCCGGCGCCGCTGTAGCCCGAAACCGCGTGGCAAACCACCGGATAGTCGCTGGCAATGATTCCCCGCTTTGTCAAGGGATAGACCAAGCTTATAAAGCCGCTGGCGTAGCAACCCGGAACCGCAACGCGCTTTGAGGAAACGATTTTTGCGCGGTGGGCCGCCGACAATTCAGGAAAGCCGTATGCCCAATCGGGATTGGTTCTGTGCGCGGTCGAAGCGTCGATTATTCTTGTGTTTGGATTTGAGCAAAGCGCCGCGGCTTCCACGGCCGCCGCGTCCGGCAGGCACAAAAAGGTAAAGTCCGACATATTTATGCATTCGGCGCGGGCGGCCGGATCCTTGCGCTTTTCGTCGTCAATCAAAATCATCTGAATGTCTTTGCGGCCCGCAAAGCGCTCGTATATTTTTAGGCCTGTAGTGCCTTCTTTTCCGTCAATAAAAATTTTGTAAGCCATAAAAATGTTCCTTTATTTAGAATGAGCCGCCCGCGCTTTTGGCGCTAAGACAGCAGTTTTTGTTTATAATAAAATATCAGATTAAAACAAATTGTTCAACAAAGTCCGCGATTCCGTCCTGGTCGTTTGAAAAGCGGGTCACAAAGGCAGCCTCTTTTTTTATTTCTTCCAAGCCGTTTGCCATGGCCACCGAAAGGCCGCATTTTAAAATCATGCTTTCATCGTTCATGCTGTCGCCAAAAGCCATGACGCTTTTCATGTCTATTCCAATGCGGCCGCATAAAATTTCAAGCGCCTCGCCCTTTCCGCAGTTGGCCGGCAAAACTTCCAAAAAATAAGGCTTGCTGATTAAAACAACCGCCCTTTGGCCCAATTCATCCCGAAGTTTTTCTTGCAAGCCCAGCAAAATTTTTGGGTCTCCGGGAACAATCATTTTGGCAAATCCCCGCTTTAAAAATTCGTCGTAGTCGTCCACCAATTCCAAGGCCATTCCCGTCAATTCCGAATCCATTCTTGTGTATTTGTTGTCAACGCCGGCATAAATCGTGGAACTTGAATAAACTTGGCTTGGAAGCCCAAGACTTGCCGCCGCGCCGTTGACATGCCGCAAAATGTCTCCGTCAACCTTGGCCGAATAGATTTCCCGCCGCTCATGCAAATCCAAGACGACCGTTCCGTTTGAAGCCACAGCGTAACGGCCTTGTTCCATGCCCGCAAGGCCCAGCCTGCGGACAAATGGCAGAATCGCGTCAGGAGCGCGGCCCGAGCATATCGCCACATAAACGCCCAGCGCGGCGGCGGCTTTTAGGGCGGCCACAGTTCTGTCGGTGACGTTAAGCTGGTTATTTAAAAGACTGTCGTCCAAATCAAGCGCTATTAATTTTGGAGCGATTTTTCCCGCCGGGATTTTTTGTGACTTTACTTTTTCATTGTTAATATCATTTTCTTTCATAGAGCTATTCCGCCGGCCTTTTTTGTCCGCCCGCTGTCGCGAATCACGCCGGGAATGTATTCCGGGTCTTTTGTCCGAACAATCGTTCCCATTTGCAAATCGTATTTTGTGTAAATGACGCAATCGTGGCCGTCGCAAGCCCAAGGCATCTCAAGGCCGCTTTCCGGGTCAACAAAAAGCCAGGAGCCGGGCTCGCTTGCAAGCGCCGTAACGTCCGGGCTTACAAATTCTATTTTGTCGCCGGCCTTGACCATGTTCATAGGCTGGTAGCGGTAGGCCTTCCATCCAGTTTGGGGCAAAACCGCCGGCGGCGCCTTTTGCGGATTTTTTTTATAGTCTTCCAAGCGGGCGGCGCGGGCCGCCGGATGCATTGAATCAAGTTCTCTTTGACGCAATATAATTGTGTCATTGCCTTTTTTTGCCAAGGCCTCAAATTCCTCGTCCAAAAGCTTTTGGCCAATGGTGGCCGCCAAATCGTAGGGACTGTCGCTGGCGCCGCTTGTGGTTTTGTTGGCGTCGGCCGCGTTGTAGTAAAAGCCAGTGGTGGATTCCCTATGGCTCACATTTTCCAATTCGGCCACAAAGGGCGCGGCCTCTTCTTTGCTGATTTTGCCTTCAAGCGCGTCAAGGGCCTTTCTATAGGCGCGGGTGACGATGGCCACATAGTAAAGGCTTTTCATGCGGCCTTCTATTTTCAATGAATCCACGCCGGCGGCCTTTAAGTCGTCCAAATGCTCTATCATGCGCAAATCTTTGCTGGACAAAATGGCGGTGTAATTTTGGCCTTCAAAAACCGGAAGAAACTCTCCTGGCCGCGACTGCTCTTCCAAGACAAGCGCGCCGCTTTGGGCAATTCTTTTTGCGTCGGCTTCCGTAATGCCGCCGTCCGCCTTAACGTCAAAATTCCACCTGCAAGCGTGGGAACAAAGGCCCCCTTGCGCGCTGCGGTTTGTCAAATAGGCGCTCATAAGACAGCGGCCCGCGTAGGCTATGCACATGGCGCCGTGGACAAAAACTTCCAGCTCCATGTCGGGAACCGCGTCCTTGATTTGCCGAATTTCCTTCAATCCGGCTTCTCGGCCCAAAACCACGCGGCTAAAGCCCATGGACTTGTAAACCTTGACGGCCTCGCGGTTAAGGCAACTGGCTTGCGTGCTCAAGTGAAGGGCGGCGTTTGGAAAATGCTTTTGCAGTATTGGAACTATTCCCAAGTCTTGAACGATAAAAGCGTCTATGGGATATTGCTTGAAGTAATCCAGGCTTTGCAAAAGTTTGTCTATGTCGTCGTTGTGAAAAATTATGTTCAAGGCGCAGTGGAGCTTTTTTTGCGGAAAGCGCTCTTTTATCGCTTTTACCCGCGCCACGTCTTCCTCATAAAAATTGTCGGCCTTTGCCCTCAACGAAAAGCGCTTTAATCCTATGTAGGCGGCGTCGGCTCCGTAAGCGTATGCGTATTCCAATTTTTGGGAATTTCCCGCAGGAGAAAGCAATTCCATTTAATTAGGCCTCTACCGTCGCACTGTCTTCCAAAACCGGCGCCCGAGTCAAAGTTTGTTCGTCCGCGGCTTCTCGCTGGAAGGTGACAAGCTTTCCCACTTTTTCTACCGCCAAATGGGATTCAGCCAAAAATTCGTCGGCCATTTGGAACATGAACATCATTTCCGGCCAAATGTCAAGCTGGCAGGAACAGCCGGCTTTTTGCGCGATTTTTTGGAAGTTTTTAGCGTCTTCAAGAAGAATTTCTTTTTCTCCCATTTGAATGAAAATCGGCGGAAAATTGGCCAGCGCTTCTTGGCTTATAAAAAGCGGGGAAACCATGGGGTTTTCCAAATTGCCCGAATATGTGTAAATATCGCCGCTGCGTCGAAGCGCGTCGCCGTTCATAATTTCGTCGCGGCATTTTTTGCTTTTTAGAATCGACGAATTGGGCGAAAGGCTGAGCCAAGGCGAAAAAAGAATCACTTGCTTTATGCAAGCCCTATAGCGTTCCCTCAAAGACAAAATCAAGGCCATGGCTTGGCTGGCCCCGGATCCGTCGGCCGCAATAATGATTTCAGGGCTTTCCTGCGGTTTTCCGTCAACCGCGTCAAGGGAACAAGCCACTTGCTCTTCGGTAAAAACGTTTCTAAAAACGCTTTGCAAGTCTTCAATGGCCGCAGGAAAAGCGTATGCGGGCGCCAGTCTGTATTCAGGCACTACAATTCTGCAAGAGGTTGCGGCCGCCAACGAAGAGCAAAATCCCCGCCACGCCGCTCTTGAGCCGCCCACAAAAGAGCCTCCGTGAACATAAATCATAATGCGCCGCAAAGAATAAATTTCTGGAGACAGAATGTCGCACTGTATGTTGGCGTAACTTTGTTCCAAAAGCTCAACATGATTGGGCAAAATCACGCGTGAAAATTTTTTGTCTATGTTTTTTCTAAAATCCTCAACTTGTTGTTTTGGCGAATACACGAGAGTTCGCAATTTTTTTACAGCGGATTTTCTATCGTCGGCCTTGTTCATAATTGAACAATTTTAGCGCATTTTGTCTTTAAATAAAAGCGCCCCAAAGCCCGCTAGATTGGCAAAAGAACGCAAAAAGCCCGCTCGCAAACGAAGCGTTGCAAAGATCCGCTTGCGCAATGCATTTATGTAAATCTAGCAAAACCGCGAGCGGCCTTGACTTGCTCCGTTTTTTTTGTTTAAATGAAAGCGGCATCATTTTAATCCTTAGGAGGAATTTATGAAGAAATCTTTTATCGCCTTTGCAAGCGCGCTGCTTTTGGCGGCTTCGGCCTTTTGCGCCGGAAACAAAGAGCCAGAAAGCGCTCCCCAGTTGGACTTTCCGGGCGCGGACAAGGCCAGCGTGATTGACACGTCTGTTTTGGACAAGAGCCAAAAATTTGACGACAATGTTCGTTTTATCAGCGGAGTTGACGGAAAAATGACCTTCACCGTTCGCTACTTCAACCCAAAGAAAAACGAATGGGTTCTTTTTGGCTCGGCCTCAACAATAGGCTTTGCCGACACCGCTTTTGTAAAGTCAAAGAGCTCAATCGGAAAGCGCCGCTGGATTGCCGTCATTCCTGAAAACGGAGGAGACTTCAAATACACCCTCAACGCTTTTCACAGCGACTTGTATATTTATGTTTACCCCCCAAAGGAAAATGTGGCCGCGGCCACAAAAGCCAACGCCGCAATTTTTGACACAACGGCCACTGCGGGAAAATTCAACGACAATGTGGCCATTGTGAACAAAACTTCCAACCCCACGGAAGAATGGACAGTTTACGGCTTTAACGACAAAGACGGCGACTGGTCAAAAATCGGATACGCCGTTTTTGCGGGAACAAACACTGACGTGACGGTAAACAGCCCCTACGAAAAGTCCTCAATCTTTAAGTTTGTGGCCATCGTTCCCAAAAGCGGAAAAAGCTACAATTACAAAACCTCAAAAGCCAGAAACGACTTTGTGATTGAAGCCAACGAATAAAAGAACCCCGAGGCATAAAAGCCGCCCCTCGGACAAAGCCTAAAATCCAAGCGCGCATTAACTCCAGCCCAGGTTCTAAAAAGTCTGGGCCTTTTTTTTGCCTTCCCCCTTGCCAAAAACCGCTCCTCCAACGCAAAAAGCGTTCAAAAAACAAAAGCCCGCTTGCAAGCGAAGCGTTGCGAAGATCCGTGGACTGGCAGCCCACGAAAGCGGACCCGTAGATAATTTCCTTGACAAAACGACGCAAAGCGGCGTAAACATGCATAGATATAGCTCTAGCAAAACACGAGCGGCTAACTACCAGTAGTTTTGATTTTCATTTACAACCGTTCGTTAGTTTTAAAGCCTATTTTCATCAGCTAGTTTTTTCAGTTCTTCTATGTTTCACGTGAAACATATCTGCACACCTTCAACATACACCTGTGGAAAAGTTGTTGAACCTGTTGAAAACACCAAGAAAAAAATTGCTTGGTCCGCCACGCCCTGTTCTTGCTCTGTCACCGCAGCTCCCACGGCTTGCTCAAATTATGTTTCACGTGAAACATTAAGATTCCGAAAAATCACAAAGGGTTTCAAAATATGGATACACAAAAAAAACTTCCTTCACCTGTCCTCAACCAACACACTCCATTGTTTCACGTGAAACATTCACTTTTCCACAATTGTGGAAAACTTGTTAAAAATGTGGAAGTTTTTATGCCGCCTTGATTTTGCCAGATATTTTGCTTTTGTGGCAGTTTTACTTTTTCCTTTTAAAAACCTGCTGCTAAGGCTTGCTCGAAAAGAGATATATAGCGATAAAAATGTTTCACGTGAAACAAAAAAAACCGAGGAGCAAGTCCTCGGTTGCCTGATGTGTTTTTTGTCATGCAGCAATATCTGCACTCCCCTCAACAACAAGTATATAATAAAAAAAAACTTTTGTCATCTAAATTTCATAAAAAAAACAAAAAAAATTTACTTTTTCTTTGTTTTTTATAAATCTTTGTATTATAAAGAATTAAATTCTAATTCCTTATAATACAATAAATTAATTATTTTCGTCTTCTTGGGGAATCTTGTCAACTCCGACCAAGAAATCCGGATCTGAAATTTTTACTACCTTCACGCCGGTGGATCCTGTTCCCTGCTGGTTGATGGAATTGGCGCTGACGCGCAAGGTTTTTCCTTGACTGGTCATGCAAACAATTTCGTCCGTATCCTTGACAGAAAGCAAGCCGATGATTTCTCCGCGCTCGCCTGTATTGCCAAAAATCTTTTGCCCGCCAGTCCCCCGGCCGTGGGGCTTGAAGTCTTCAAAGGCGACTCTCTTTCCAAAACCTTTTTCTGTCAAAAGCAAAAGGCTTTCGCCTTCCGTATATGCGATGGCTCCGCTCACTTCGTCGCCGTCAGAAAGCTTCATACCCTTTATTCCGCAGCTGGCCCGGCCCATTGGGCGAACGTCCGATTCGCTAAAACGCAAGGCCTTTCCGTTTCGGGAAATCAAGAACACGTCTGAGGAGCCCACTGTTGGAATGGCGCTTACAAGTTTGTCGCCTTCCTTTAGCTTGAGGCCGATAATTCCCTTTACGCGGGCGTTGGCAAATTCGCTTGTCTGAACTTTTTTTATGACGCCGCTTGCCGTTGTCATGAACAAGTAGGTGTCCTCGGAAAATTCTTTTAGCGGAACAACCGTGGTTATTTCTTCGTCGGCGCCGATTCCAATCAAGCTCTTTATGTGAGTGCCGCGGCTGCCTTTTGACATTTCGGGAATTTCGTGAACCTTAATCCAATACGCGCGTCCCAAATTTGAAACGAACAATATATAGTCGTGTGTCGATCCAATGAACAAATGGTTTATGTAGTCGTCCTCGATGAGCGCGGTGCTGTTGCTTCCTGTTCCTCCCCTGCCCTGTTTTTTGTAGGTGGAAACGGAAGAGCGCTTTACATAGCCCAATTTTGAAATCAAAACAACCATGTCCTCTTCTTTTATCATGTCTTCCACATTGATTTGGTCAACTTCGTCGGCCACAATTTCGGTACGCCTTTCGTCGCCGTATTTTTCGGCAAGCTTGTTTGTTTCCTCTTTTATAAGGGCAAGAATTTTTTCGTGATGGGCCAGCAAATCCTCAAGGTGGTCAATAAGGGCCTGCAACTCCCTAATCTCTTTTTGCAAGTCCTCAATTTGAAGATGGGTCAAGCGCTTAAGCTGCATGTCAACAATGGCCTGGGCCTGCTCGTCGTCAAAGTTGAATCTTTTTTCAAGGGCAAGCTTTGCGGCTTCAGTGTCCCGGCTTTCCTTGATTATTTTTATAACTTCGTCAATGTTGTTGATGGCCGTGATGAGCGCTTGCAAAATATGCATTCTGTGCTTGGCGACTTTTAAATCGTAAATCGCGCGTCGAGTTATCACTTCGTCGCGGTGCTTCACAAAATATTGAATCAATTGCTTGAGAGTCAAAATCTCAGGCTTGAGATAAGTTTTTGGAAGCGTGAGCATTCCAGGCTCGTCGTAACGGTTTCCTGCGTTCTCCAAATTTTGCGGAACCAAGGCCAAGTTGATTACGCCGAAATTTGACTGCAAATCAGTTTTGGCGAACAATTGGTTCAAAACCAATTTTGTGACCGCGCCTCGTTTTAAGTCCACTACAAGGCGCATTCCTGAACGGTCGGAAGACTCGTCGTTGGCGCCGGAAATTCCTTCTATTTGCTTGTCGCGGACCAATTCCTTAATGCGGCGGATTATATTGGTTGTGTTCACGCCGTAGGGAACTTCGGTAAAGACAATGGACTCCCGGCCGTGCTTGTCGGTTTCAACAATGAACTTTGAGCGAATCGTTATTTTTCCGCGGCCGGTCTTGTAAGCCTTTTTAATTCCGTCGCGGCCATATATGATTCCGCCGGTGGGAAAGTCCGGACCTTTTATGTATCTGCAAAGCTCGTCGATTGAAATTTCAGGATTGTCGATGTAAGCGCCGATGGCCGCCGCCACTTCCTTTAAGTTGTGGGTGGGCATATTGGTGGCCATTCCTACCGCGATTCCGGTAGTTCCGTTGCAAAGAAGAAACGGAAACGCTCCAGGCAAAACTGACGGCTCGGTGGTGGTGTCGTCAAAGTTTGGAACCATGTCCACCGTATTCTTGCTGATGTCGGCCACCATTTCTTCGGTGATTTTAGACATCTTTGCTTCGGTGTATCGGTAGGCGGCGGCCGGGTCTCCGGCAATAGTTCCGAAATTTCCTTGTGGAGTCACCGTCGTGTAGCGTTGCGCGAAGTCTTGTCCCAGGCGAACAAGGGCGTCGTAAACCGAAGCGTCTCCATGGGGGTGGTAGTGGCCCAAAACTTCGCCGACGATTGTGGCGCATTTTTTTGTCTTTCCGCCAGAAGCAAGGTGAAGGGTGTCCATGGCGTACATGATTCTGCGGTGAACCGGCTTTAGTCCGTCGCGAACGTCAGGCAAAGCGCGCTGGACTATTACCGACATTGAATAGTCGATGTAAGCCTTTTTTACTTCGTCCTCAATTGGGATTTTTATGACTATTCCGCCCTCGGGGGTTTTTGTTTCTTCTAACATATCACATTCCTTAAAATTCTAAATGTCCAAGTTGGCGTAGCTGGAATTGCTTTCGATGAACTCGCGGCGGGGCTCAACTTCCTCGCCCATGCACACGCTGAAAATTTTGTCGGCGGCTTCCGCGTCGGGAATTGTGACCACTCTCATTCTTCTGTTGGCTGGATCCATAGTCGTTTCCCAAAGTTGCTTTCCGTCCATTTCGCCAAGACCTTTGTAGCGCTGAACGTCCGCTTTTTCCCTCTGGTCGCCCAAAGCCGCCAAAGCGTCGTCACGCTCCTGGTCGGAGTAACAATAAACCGGCTCTTTTTTTCCAAGCTGGACTTTAAACAACGGCGGCATGGCAAGGTAGACATAGCCGTTTTCTATCAGTTGAGGCATGTATCGGAAGAAGAATGTCAGCAAGAGCGTGCGAATGTGGCTTCCGTCAACATCGGCGTCGGCC